>WQTP01000043.1 GCA_009786195.1 Candidatus Saccharimonadota bacterium | reverse complement strand
AGGAAAAGTCAGACTGCGCGTGGCTTGGTTCCAACCAAATGGCGAGAGCCACGATGGCCAAGCGGCCTGGATCGTGCCGTTAGCACCGAGCTGTCCCAGAAAATCGCCGACGCCGCGGAGCAAAAACGTCACGCCGACCAAAATCGCCGCCATCGCGTTGGCTGTGCGTACCGATTCAAACAACTGTACCAAAATCGCCGCGATCGCGGCCCAAACAAAACCAAACAAACCCATCGATACCGCATACAGCGCGACCGAACCATTACCCCAACCATCGTACAATGCACCCATGCCGAATCCCATCAACGCCGCCATGACGACATTCATCAGGAGCGCCACCAACAGAGTCGCCGACAGGCTGGCGCTGCGATGTACGCGACCGCTCAGGATCAATTCTTGCGCGCCCATTTCTTCGTTTTGGCGCGTGTGGCGGGCGACGAACAACGTGTTCATAAATGCAATCATGATACCCCACCAAAGCACAGTTTCCAGCGTGAACAACGAACCGAAACTGGCGAGATCCATCGGCCCGGTCAAGAACAATCCGGCCGGCACCGCAGAAAACTGCTGATGCAAAGTTGCCAGTGTCTCGGGCGCGGCATAAGTGCCTTTTAAAATCGGAATCATGTACAACAAAACCCCAGTCAGCGACAAAATCCACACCGGCAATTTAACGCGATCGCGACGAAGGATTAACTTAATTAAATTCCAAGTCCCAGTCATTTTATCTCCTCTAATTCATCGCGAAGCTTCATCCAGATTTTACCTAATTCGTTTCGTCCATCGCGATTTTTGCCCCAACCCCAAAAGTCATCTTTTGGCGAATCCTCGACGATTTCCAGATCTAAGATTTTAGCTTCACGAAGTTTCTGGGCAACATAAGGATTCTGTGCAAGTTTGGCACGAAGGATTTCTTCCATAATGCTAAGTTTTACAGTGTCCCAATTTTTCAATTGCTTGTTCTTGTTATCTTTGGCTAGTTTATATGCTTCGTGCGCAGAGCGTGCACGAACAATTTCTTCTGCGAGATCTGGTGCAGTTTGCCAGAATTTAGCTGCTTGATAAGCATGCTCACTAGTGGGATAACGTCGGCCTTGGTAATCGACAGCGAATGAAGCAAAATTGTCAAAAACGAAAAACTCGCGTGGATAGAAACCAATGATCTTGCCGGAAGTTTCTAAATCTGGGTCACGAAATTGAATCATTTTTTCCCCTCGTCTACTTCTATTAAAAATATCCGTTTATCAAATCCACCGCGCGAGTTTTCACGAGCTGCACGTTCGATCTCAATTTCTTTTTCTGTAATTTTAAACGAAGTGGCTTTCTCGAGACTGATTTGTTTGAGGTCGGCCAATTCTTTCAGAACTTCTTCACGGGTCTGTGCTGTCGCTAATTCAGCGGCCTCCTCGCAGATTTTTGCGTCAACTTCTTGACTGAATTCATCGTCATTTTCCAAAATACGTGTTTTGGGAATTTTCCCATCAGCGCGGATAATTTCTGGAATCTTATCGCGAACTAGTTTTTTGTATTTAATAATCATTTTTCTTCCTCATATTTGCTGAGGAAGATTTTTTCTAGGTTTTCGTGTTCCTTTTTCAATTCGGCTAGGTGATAAACACCGACGGTTTTGCCCTCGCGGATGATGGTGGCGCGGTCGCATAATGCTTCGGCTTCGCTCAAAATGTGCGAGGAGAGCAAAATCGTTTTACCGCGAGTTTTTAATTCGCGGATTTCGTCCTGGAAAGCTTGTTCCATCAACGGGTCGAGTCCAGAGGTCGGCTCGTCAAGGATATAGAGCGGCACGTCGCTCGCCAGCGCCGCGACTAACGCGACCTTTTGGCGGTTACCTTTGGAATAGGTGCGGAATTTTTTCGCCGGGTCAAGTTGGAATTTCTGGAGCAAACTTTCTCGGCGTTTTTCGTCCAAACCACCTCGCAAATCACCCAACAGATCGATAATTTCGCCACCGGTCAAATTTGGCCAAAAATTGACGTCGCCTGGCACATAGGCCAACTTTTCATGCAATTTCACGGCGTTTTTCCACGGGTCGGCGCCAAATAATTTGACCTCGCCGGCGGATTTTTTCATCAGTCCCAAAATAATGCGAATCGTTGTCGATTTTCCAGCGCCATTCGGACCCAGGAATCCGTGGATTTCGCCCTCATGTACGTCGAGGTCGAAACCGTTCAGTGCTTTTACTTTTCCGAAATATTTATGTAGATCTTTGGTTGAAATTATGCTCATGGTAACTCAATTGTAGCATAGCCGTGGTAGAATGGAAGTGTAACTATCGGGGCTTGGCGCAGTTGGTAGCGCGCCGCGCTGGGGGTGCGGAGGTCGCCCGTTCGAGTCGGGTAGCCCCGACCAGAGACATAGTAGTTTTGTTGTTTGTTTGGGTTAGGGTTTTTCCGATTAGAAATCTTTTGCCAAACCAAGATCTTTTCGTGTATAATGTGACTCAATATGATAAAAGGAAATTCCGCGAAAAACGAAAGTAACCAAGCGGTCTGTTTCGATAACGAAAAATATATCAAACTACAAGGTGCCAAAATTGATGAGCGAATCAAGATGTTTGGTAATAAACTTTATTTGGAATTTGGTGGTAAAATTCTCGATGACACGCCGGCCTCGCGGGTTTTTCCGGGGTATCGGCCAGGGATCAAAGTCGAAATGTTGGAGAAACTAAAGGACAAAGCTGAAATTATTTTCTGCATCAATGCTGAACATATCGAAAAAGGAAAAATGCGCGCTGATAACAATATCAGCTACGAAGCTGAATTGTTGCGGTTAATCGATAGGTTCAACTCGCTGGGGTTACCGACTACTGCGGTGGTCATTACGCTTTATACGGGTCAGGCGGCGGCTAAAAAATTCAAAGATCAATTGGAGCGTCGATGCATTAAAGCTTACATTCATACTTATACCAAAGGTTACCCAACCGACATTGACGTAATTGTCAGTCGCGAAGGTTACGGTGCTCAAGCTTATATCGAAACGACCAAACCATTAGTCGTCGTGGCGGCGCCCGGCCCGAACAGTGGTAAATTAGCGACTTGTTTGTCGCAACTTTACCACGAACACAAACGTGGGGTGCGGGCGGGTTACGCTAAATTCGAAACTTTTCCAGTTTGGGATTTACCACTCAAACATCCAGTCAATGTGGCTTATGAAGCGATGACAGCGGATTTGGGCGACGTTAATATGATTGATAGTTTTCATTTGGAAAAATACGGTAAAACAGCGGTTAATTACAACCGCGATCTGTTGGTTTTTCCGGTTCTTAAAAATATTTTATATAAAATTACTGGATGTAATCCGTACTTTTCACCGACCGATATGGGCGTTAATATGATTGGTAAGTGTATAAGTAATGACAAATGCATCCGCGAAGCCGCCTGTGATGAAGTGATTCGGCGCTATCTTGGCGCTCTATGTGATTACAAGAATGGCATTTGGGGCGCCGAAATACCAGAGCGCATTAAAATATTAATGGACGAACTAGGACTCAATGTCACCGATCGCCGAGTTGTTACTGCAGCGGCCAAAAACAAGACCGTCAAAAAATCCAACGTAGTAGCGATCGAACTGGCTGACGGCCAAATCGTCACTGGTCGCGATACTGATATTATGACCGCTCCGGCCGCCGCTGTGATTAATGTGATCAAGGCGCTGGGCGGTATCGAGGACAAAATTCACCTATTGTCGCCGGATCATGTTGGTCCGATGTTGCGTCTCAAAAAGGACGTTTACCAAGAAACCAAATTAACTTTGTCGGACGTACTAATGGCGCTAGCGGCCAGCGCTGCGATAAACGAAACTGTCGAATTAGCGTTGTCCGAATTATCTACCTTGCGCGGTCTAGAAGCGCACTCTACCACTATGCTATCTGGGGTAGAAATCACCGCGCTGAAAAAATTAGGCCTAAACATTACTTGTACAGCCGAATTTGCGAATTAAAGTAAAGGAGGAAAAATGAGATTACTACTAAAACTATCCGGTGAACAGCTGGCGGGTGACAATCCGCGCGGTTTCGACATCGAGCGCGCCAAATGGATCGCGGCAGAGGTGCACAAAGCACAAGCCGCTGGTGCGGAGATTGTCATCACGGTTGGTGCGGGAAATTTCGTCCGCGGCGAATATTTTGCTGGGGTGAATGTTCGACAAGTCACAGCCGACAACATGGGCATGTTAGCGATTATCATTAACGCGCTAGCGCTGGCGGACGTGTTTAATTCAGTCGGTGTGCGTGCGGCGGTACTTAGCAATATAAAGGCTGATCAAGTGGTTGATCAATATACACATCGACGAGCGCTATCACACTTATCCAAAGGTCGAACAGTTATCGTCGGCGGTGGCACGGGCCGACCGTATGTATCGAGCGATTCAGCGGCAGTATCATTAGCGCTGGAACTGGACTGCGATATGGTTCTCAAAGCTACCAAAGTTGATGGTGTGTTCAACAAAGACCCAGTCAAATATCCCGAAGCCAAAAAAATCAGCAAACTATCATTATCCGAAGCAATCGAGAATCCTGATATTCGAGTTATGGACAAAGCTGCTCTCGGCCTAGCGGCAGATTTTCACAAACCGATTATCGTCTTCGAACTTCTAAAAGAAGACAATATTGTACGAATCGCTCAGGGTGAAAAAGTCGGAACGCGAATTGACTAACAATTACATATATTAACTTTTTATGTTAAAATAATAGTAGTTTCGTGAGGTCGTGTTGAGGCCAAAGAAACGTTTTGAATGTAATTTTATTGTGCTATGAAAAACCTTCTATCTATCAAAGAATTTTCCAAACTCTCGGGTATAGAGAGTTCGACTTTGCGTTATTGGAACGAAATAGCACTATTCTCACCAATCACTCGCAATCCGATTAATGGTTATCGGTATTATTCTCCGGAACAGTTGATTACTGTGAACTTTGTCAAGGTTTTAAGTAGCCTGGATATTCCACTGAAAACTATTAGGGAAATAGGGAATAGTCGCACTCCCGAAAGTATTGCTGATTTGATTCAACGACAAGAAAAATTATTAGATATGAAAATGAGAAAACTGCGTGAACATTATTCAATCATACACACAAGATTGGAAATGATAGATTATGGTGAAAAAATTATCAATGGTTTTACTCCAACAAAAGAAACAAAGAATGCTGGTACAGTTTCAACAGATAATGCGGACGTAATAAACATGGATAAGATTTCTGTAATACAAATGGATGAAATGAACATTATTTTTGGACCACCCACCAATTTTGGTAGGGAAGGATTCTATGATCCATTTATGCAATTTTGCAAACAAGCGAAAAACCTGCGTATCAACCTCGATTTTCCGATTGGCGGAATGCACGAAAATTGGGATGAATTCATGAAAAAACCCGGAGAACCTCAACGATTCTTTTCGGCTGATCCAACTGGTCACGATAGTCGTCCAGCAGGGCGCTATGTAGTTGGTTTTTCACGTGGATATTATAGTCAATTTGGAGATTTGCCAGAGAGAATGACAAATTATATCAAAGATAATTCACTTACCACCTCTGGGGCTGTATATGTTATATATCTACATGATGAAATTTGTATCAAAGATCCATCTCAATATTTAGCACAAGTTTGCGTAGCTATCACCTGAAGATTTGAACTTGGATCTGACATCAGTTAGTATTATTGAGTCACCATAACGTCTTCAGTGATTGAAGCGTTTCTTATTTGGGTGGTTAATTCAACAATTCTTTTTTTGATCAAAACTTGTTCGTTTCTAATACGACTCCAACTTAAACAATTTACGGAACGAGTTCTATCTAATAGTTTTTCTATTTTAGGATCGCAACACTCTGTTAAATAATTTAACTCAACTTGCATTTCCAGCAGTTTCTGTTTAGTTAAATATTTTTCTCCCTTCATCCTCTCGCTCCTCTCTTCCGTGTTCTTACGGATAGTTAAAATTGTGATGGAAAGTGGGTTGACCTTGCAGTAGTAAGCCGTCACCACTTTCCATCACAGCATAATATAAACTATCAAGTAACTTGAAGGTCAATAACTTTTTTGAAAAACGTTATAAAAAACAGAAAGCACATTAAATTATGGGAAAGAAATTGACGATTCACTACATTTTATCGCGTTGGTAGAAATTATTGAGAGACTAAAAAACTTAGACAGTCGAAGGTTTGTACTAATAAACTTCGCTGAACATAGGTGTGATGTTGTGCTACAATGTTTATAATGGAGAGAATTTTGGAAATTATCACCAAAGTGGTGAAAGATTTATTTGACCTAAACACGGGGGTGGTTTTGTCGCGTCCCGAGGCGAAATTTGGCGATTTAGCAACTAATGTGGCACTAACACTGGCGGGACGTTTGGGTAAAAATCCGGCAGCCTCCGACGGCAAAGCCGTCGCAGGACGGCCCCGCGAAATTGCTGAACAAATCGCCGCAGAACTAAAAAATCACGATGATTTCACCAGTGTCGAAGTCGCTGGGGCGGGATTTATTAATATGCGATTGTCCGACGCGTATTTGACGCACGAATTGAACACGATGCTGGCGACGCCGAACGATTATGGTCGTCCCGAAACTTATAAAAATCAAATTGTCGTGACTGAATTTTCCGATCCTAATCCATTCAAAGTTTTGCACGTTGGACATCTCTATACTTCGATTGTTGGTGATGCGATTTCGCGATTAATCGAATTAGCCGGCGGCGAAGTTCATCGGGTTAATTTCGGCGGTGATGTTGGTATGCATGTGGCCAAGTGCATATGGGGTATTATCACCAAATTGGGTGGCGAAAATCCCGAAAATCTACCGACCGATTTACCGATCGGCGAACGCATGCAATGGGTGGCCAGTTCGTACGTCGACGGTAACAAAGCATACGAAAACGACGAAACTAAAACCGAAATCGCCGATATTAACAAACGAATTTACCAACTTTTCGATATGGACGAACACGATACACCGTTTGCTAGGATTTATTGGACGTGTCGGTCTTGGTCATATGAATACTTTGATAATTTTTATGATCGCATCGACGTGCAATTCGAAAAATATTATCCTGAAAGTGCCACCGCGCCCTTGGGTTTAAAAACCGTTCAGGAACAAACCAAAAAAAGCGTTTTTAAAGAAAGTAACGGTGCGATTATCTTTGACGGTGAACCGTACGGATTACACACTCGCGTGTTTATCAACAGTGAAGGATTGCCGACGTACGAAGCAAAGGACGTGGGACTCAGTCTAACAAAATGGCAGGATTATCACTTTGATAAATCGTTTATCATCACCGGCGTCGACATCATTGATTACATGAAAGTAGTTATCAAAAGTATCGAACAATTCGAACCCGAACTGGCCGCGCGGACCGAACATATCACGCACGGTATGATGAAGTTGGCGGGCGCGGTCAAAATGGCCAGTCGTTTGGGGAATTTTTTGAAAGCTGAAGATGTTTTGGATATGGTCGAAAATTATCAAAAAGAAGCACAAGGTGCGATAAATCAAGACACGGTGCTCGGCGCGGTACGTTATGCGTTGCTCAAGAATCGTCTGGGTCCGGATATTATTTTCGAACCAGAAACGTCCGTGAATGCGCAGGGCAACAGTGGTCCGTATTTGCAATATTCACACGCTCGAGCGCGATCAATATTGAGAAAAATTGGTTTTGATAAACAGAATTCTTTGTCCGAAAATCAAGATTTTGACGAATACGAACGTCCACTCTTGGTTAAATTAACCGAATGGCCAGAGATTCTAACAACGGCGGTGGATGAATTAGCACCACACGTGATTTGTACTTATATGTACGAATTAGCACAGATTTTCAATCGTTTCTACGAAAATTCGCGCGTCGAAGGTGACCCGCGGGCGGGTATTCGGACGTGTTTAGTAGCTGCGTACGCTGATATTTTACGTAACGGTTTGGGTGTTCTAGGGATCGTTGCGCCGGAAAAAATGTAACTAATTATTCCCCTCGTTGATTATTAAACTAATATCATATTAACATAGTGATCATAGTGTTATTGGATAGTCCCCATTTGGTTATGTGTGCCAAACCAAGATATAGTGTATAATTCTGGCATGCTAGACAGGATAATGGCCAGGCGGGCCTCAGGTGAGAGTAGAGGACTTGACCCTTCATATTCGCCAGAACAAGCTATCGTTCGACAGCAGCTAATCAATGGTGATGCGACTGACCTGGCTGTTGTGTTCGGACCTTGGCATGGCGGATCTGTTTTTCCTAATGCTCTAGCGAGACGTATTGCAGGGGGGGGGCGAGCTGTTTTAGCTCTCACATTTCATGACGATATTCTATCTAACAACCTACAAACTACCATTGATTCATTTGAAAATATAAAAAACAAGATCGCCCATCACTTATTCAAGATCCGTGATGAATATGAAAAGATATCTTTCATCGGTCTTTCATTGGGTAATGTGGCGCTGGCGATGGTAGCTCGCGAATTCCCTGATTTTGATAGTGCTCAGTTAGTGTTGACTGCCGATAGTTTAGCGAACAGCATGTGGAATGGTATTCGCACTAGTCATATTCGCGATGATTTCGAACAGCAGGGCATCACAGCGGAGGACGTGACTATCGCCTGGAAAAATCTAGCGCCGAGCGAGTACGCTAACGATTTGCGCGGAAAAACGGTTAGTGTTGTTCAATCGGCCAATGATGAGGTAATTCCAACGGTTTATCAACAACAATACATCGACGACCTAAAGAGAGCTGGCGTAGAGCCAAGAGTTAGAACTACTACTTTCGGTCATTACCTTACTACTATGTTATACTGCCTAACCCCAGAGTTTTTGAGTCGAACCTAACTATGTGAGTATGTATCGTTGGTATTGTAACTGAAACTTGACAAAATTGAAATATTTGATATAATCATAGTTGTAAAGTGAGGTAAGTCATGATACAACCGGAATATCTGGTGAGAACTGACGAGACACCAACCTCGCACGAGGCGTTTTTAAGAGAAAAAGCAGAAGCAGAAGCAAGACAGCGAAATCTGGCGCAGTTGGGGATTTTCATGGCGGAGTTAGAGGATGAATCTTTTGCAGCCACAGCCAAGAACGAGACGATTTTTGCGGTAGGTACGCTAGCGACGGCTTATTTAGCGGTAGTTAATCCGCCACTCGCGCTGGCTCAAATTGCACCGGAATTAGCGGCGTAAAGTTGTAAATGTAGTAAAAACTACATATAGCGTTGTTTTTTGAACGTGCTACAATAGATATAGTGTTTGGGCAGCACTGAAATAAATAATAAGAGTTCAAGGGGGTAATCATGGCTCAGAGGGGTAGATCGTTAGGTGCGCAGCGAACTGGTGAGAAAAAATTACAGTTTGATTATGTTTTTTCTAAACCAAACGTTGATCCGTACGACGAAGTAAAATGGGAAAAACGCGATGTTGTAATGACCAATTGGCGCGACGGCAGCGTTTCTTTTGAACAAAAAGGTGTTGAATTTCCGGATTTTTGGTCGTTGAATGCTACCCAAATTGTAACCAGTAAATATTTTCGTGGTAAATTAGGAACTAATGATCGCGAGAACTCCCTTAAACAATTGATTGATAGAGTTGCTAATAAGTATGTCGCCCAGGGTAAAAAGGACAATTATTTTGCCACCGCGAGAGACGCAGAGATTTTTCAAAAAGAACTAAAGTGGATGTTACTGCATCAGATGTTTAGTTTTAATTCGCCAGTTTGGTTTAATGTTGGTACTGATGCGCCGCAACAAGTTTCAGGCTGTTTCATTTTGGGTGTCGAAGATGATATGGATGCGATTCTCAATTGGTACGTCGAAGAAGGTAAAATTTTCAAACGTGGTTCGGGCTCTGGCGTTAACTTGAGTCGGATTCGTGGTGCTAAAGAGGGCTTGAGTTCAGGTGGCAAAGCATCAGGTCCAGTATCATTCATGCGTGGTGCTGATGCTTCGGCGGGTACAATCGCCAGTGGTGGCGCGACCAGGCGAGCGGCCAAGATGGTGGTGTTAGATATCGATCATCCCGACATTGAAGCTTTTATCGAGACCAAAGTTCGCGAAGAAGATAAGATTCGCGCACTGCGTGATGCTGGTTTTGACATGGATGTTGATGGTCGTGATACTTATAGTGTGCAATATCAAAACGCTAATAACAGCGTACGCGTGAGTGATGAGTTTATGCATGCAGTTGAGGCCGGTGCACCGTTTGGCCTGCGCGCTCGTCGCGATGGTAGTGTAATTGAAACTGTTGATGCACGTGAATTATTTGGTAAATTAGCACAGGCGGCTTGGGCATGTGCTGATCCTGGTATTCAATATGATAATACAATTAATGCTTGGCACACTATCCCGAATGATGGCAAAATTACCGCTAGTAATCCTTGTTCAGAATACATGTCGATTGATAACAGTTCGTGCAATTTAGCGTCGATTAATCTGTTGAAGTTTTTGGGTAACAACGGTAAATTCAACGTTGATCAATTTATCGCGGCTGTTGAGATAATCTTTACAGCGATGGATTTGTCGGTTACTTTTGGCGATTTTCCAACCGAGAAAATTACCACTAACACGCGCAAGTTTCGACAACTTGGTATTGGATACGCGAATCTTGGCGCGTTGCTCATGGCGATTGGTTTACCATACGATAGTCCAGAAGGGCAAAATGTGGCGGCGGCGATTACCAGCCTGATGACGGCGGCCGCTTATCGGCGCAGTGCGGAAATGGCAGCGACGGTTGGACCTTATGATGGTTATGCCAAGAACGTCGCCGCTCACACCGCGGTGATGCGTCAGCACGCAGCCGCGTCGATGGCGAAAACTGACGATATTATAGATAAAGATTTTCACATCAACGCTGAAGATATTATCTTTGCGGCTAATCGCGAGTGGGAAGATGGTATTAAATTAGGTGCAGAGTACGGTTGGCGCAATTCACAGGCCAGTTTACTCGCACCGACAGGTACGATTGGTTTTATGATGGATTGTGACACGACGGGAATTGAGCCGGACTTTTCCTTGGTTAAATTCAAAAAATTGGTTGGTGGTGGATCGATGCAAATCGTTAATCAAACAATCCCGCGAGCATTAGAAACCTTGGGCTACGATGACGATCAAATCAAAAAAATCGTTAGTTATATCGCCAAGAACGGAAATGTTGTCGGCGCGCCCGAACTTAAACTAGAACATTACGACGTGTTCGATTGTGCGGTCGGTGATCGAGCGATTGAACCCATGGGTCACCTGCGTATGATGGCGGCGGTGCAGCCGTTTCTCAGTGGTGCGATTAGTAAAACAGTCAACATGCCAGAGTCAGCTACTGTTAAGGATGTTGAAAAGGTTTATCTAGAAGGTTGGAAAATGGGGCTCAAAGCGATCGCGATTTATCGAGATAATTGTAAAGTTGGTCAACCTCTTTCGGATGGCAAAAAGAAAAATAAAACGGACGAAAACGAGGCAGAAACCAAAGAAAATTCAATCAAAGAGCGACACGCAGTGCGTCATAAATTACCCCAAACTCGTCCAGCACGAATCTATAAATTTGAGGTAGGTGGTGCGGAGGGTTACTTAACCGCTGGCTCGTACCCAAACAACGGTGTGGGCGAAATCTTCGTCAGTGTTAGTAAACAAGGTTCAACGTTAGCGGGATTAATGGACGCTTTCGCGACGGCTATTTCAGTTAGTTTGCAATATGGCGTACCGCTAGAAACTTATGTTAAGAAATTTATCAATACACGTTTTGATCCAGCGGGTATCACGAATGACCCAGATATACGATTTGCCCAAAGTCCGATAGATTATATTTTCCGACGTTTAGCGCTGGATTACTTACCATTTGACACGCGTGCTAGTTACGGAATCTACACAACCGAAGAACGTCAACGAGCTATTGAAACTGGTGAATATACACCAGCGCCGCTAGAATCTGACAAAAACTTAAGTGATGAATCCGGTAGCAAAGAAAACGGTGCGGGTAGTTTAGAAATGAAAATTGATGATGCACCAGAAAAACTAGAAAAAGTCGGCGACCTAGTCGAGGTTAAAATCGGTGCTAGCACACCACATTCAACAGCGGAATTGAACAATATTAGCGACAGCGACGCCCCAATCTGCATGAACTGCGGCGTCAAAATGCGCCCCGCCGGCTCCTGCCACATCTGCGAACTGTGCGGTTCAACGTCGGGATGTTCGTGAAATGTGCTAGAATAGAAATATGAAAAAGGCGCAACTTTTGTGGATTGATTTAGAGATGACGGGGTTGGATCCGGCTCGGGATCGGATTGTTGAGGTGGCGGCGATTGCGACGGATTGGAATTTCGTGGAGGTGGCGCGTTATGCGGCGGCGGTCAAAGTGAGTCCGCGGTTGATGCGACGACGCATGGTTGGTGAATTCTGGGAACAAAATTCGGCGGTGCGCGAAACGCTGGCCGCCGAGAGTTTGTTGAATGGTAAATCACCGCGCGCGGTCGAAAATGAAATACTGAATTTCCTGAAACAGAATTTCAAAACAGACGAACCGATTTATCTGGCGGGGAATTCGATTCATCAGGATCGAAAATTTATTGAGCGAGAGTGGTCGCGATTGGACAAGAAGTTGCATTATCGGATGTTGGATGTATCAGCGTGGAAAATCGTTTTTGAAAACAAATTTGGCGCCAAATTCGTCAAACCCGACACGCATCGAGCAATCGAAGATATCGAAGGTTCAATCGCCGAACTCAAAATCTATTTGGGCAAGGTCAAACGATGAAAAACGTCTGTGTTACAGATGTTTATATTGATATTGACGGGCTGGCGGCGATGGTCGCCTATGCCGAATTGTTGAACAAAATCGGTGAGCCGGCCACGGCTATGTCGCGGGCGCCATTTAATGCCAGCATTCCCAGCGAGATGCGGACATGGTCATTTAATATTACGAATCCAGACGAACGAAAACCCGGCGATACTTATATAATAGTAGACGCTTCGGAACCGAGTTATTTTCCATCATGGGCGGACAATGTCACAGAAATCGTCGATCATCATCCTGGTTATGAAGAATATTGGCGCGAGCGAATTGGTAATGGAATGCAGATTGAACCAATTGGCGCGGCGGCCACGTTGATTTGGGAAAAGTGGCGCGACGCTGACCAGTTGGAACAAATGAGCGAACTTTCGGCGCGATTGATAGTTTGTGCAATTTTGGATCAAACGTTGGATTTCCAGGCCGGCGTGACGACGGAGCGTGATCGGGTGGCGTATGATGATTGCTTGAACAGGGCGAATTTTGATGGTGATTTGAGAGAGTGGTATTTTTCGGGCGTGTCGGTCGACATCGAGCGCGATTTGGCGGACTCGATAAAAAATGACACCAAGGAGCTAATAATCCCGTCGTTTGCCGAGCCAATAAATACCGCTCAGTTGGCAGTGTGGGATGGGGCGGACTTTTGGCAACGGCGACGGACTGATGTATTAAAAATCTTGGGTAAAGAAAAATGGCTACTGAACTTGATTGACATTTCTGGATGCAAAAGTCAGTTTGTGACCAACGATAAATCGATTTCCGAAATAATGACAAAGTTAACGGGTGTACAATTTAATGAACAGGGAATCGCGGTGGCTGAGCGTCCTTGGTTACGCAAAGAAATCCTAAAAGCGGGAATCGAATATGCAAAATCATAAAGAAGTCGAAGAATATATTTTGTCGATGCCGAATGCGCGATTGGATTATCCGTTTGATGAAACGACCGCTGTTTATCGAGCGGCGAATGATAAAATGTTTGCGTTGATTGCCGAAGGGTCGAAACCGCTGCGGATTAGTTTAAAGTGTGATCCGAATTTGTCGGAACTATTACGCGAAAAATACGAATCAGTTTCGCCGGGATATCATTTGAATAAAAAACACTGGAACACACTGGTCCTTAGTGGACAACTAAGTGACGACGAAATCAGAGATTTAATCAGGCATAGCTTTAACCTGGTGAATGAATAATCATGAGGTCGGTAAACGATTGGCGAGCTCTTGAAAATCAGCGTAAGCTTTGGCCAGAGTAATCTTTTGAGTATTAGTTTTAGCCGAATCGTACAAAATTTCCAGTTGGTTACAAACAGACAACAACTGATCACGCAGTACTGTGACATAAACACTATCCAGATTTCCACGAGCCTTGGCATCATCCAAATCGGCCGTAATTGATTCCCCATTAGCAGCCGGAGTAGTATCATCAGACAAAGTATAAATTTCGGCGAGTTCGTTCTGTCGTGACAAAATGATCAAATTAGTTTCAGCTACAACTTTGATAATCTCTGAATTGTTGGGTAAGTTAGACTGACCGTATCGAACAACACTTTGTAGGTCGCTGAGTTTACTGTTCAGGGATACGACCTTATCTTGAGCAGTTTGACGCATATTGTTAGAGATTACACCAATAATAATAAGAGTTAGTATAATTAGCGCACCAATCAGGACGGCTAATATTTTACCCGACAAAAAACGATTTTTTATCGGTTGAGAGTTGGATATCGCGTCGAGATATGACTCGGGGTTGACTGGTGTGTTGGACTGACCAGAGATAATATTCGGATCATTCGAATTCATATTCAAAATTTTACCATAAACAACACATCTTTGATAGTTTTAGAGAGTACTCAGAGAAAAGTTACCAAAATGTTATATAATATATAGTATGCAGGACGCAAAAGAAGAGGTGCGGGCGAAACTGGCCATCGAAGATGTGATTGGCGAGTATGTTCAATTGAAACGCGCGGGTCGTTATTGGCGGGGCCTGAGTCCTTTTACTAACGAAAAAACACCGTCGTTTTTCGTGACACCCGAACGCGATATTTGGCACGATTTTTCCTCTAATAAAGGTGGTGATGTGTTTAGTTTCGTCATGGAGGTCGAGGGTCTGGATTTTCGCGGAGCGCTGGAACTGCTGGCGCGCAAAGCTGGTGTCGATTTATCCCAATACGACGAACGAGCACCGCGCGATATCAATAAACGAAAAGAACGAATTTTATCAATGAACAATATCGCGCTAAATTATTTTCAGCGCGAAATGGTTAAATCCCAAGAAGCTTCGAAATATATTTCGGACAAACGTCATTTAACGCGTGAAACTGTTATGGAGTGGGGGATTGGTTATGCACCAGAAAAATCTCAGCTGAAACAGTTGTTGATTGAAAAGAAATATACCGAAACAGAAATTCGCGGAGCTGGTTTGATTGGCGGTCGGGGTGGTGAAATGTTTCGTTCTCGTATGATGATTCCGCTGCGTGATGGTCAGGGGCAGACGGTTGGATTTACGGGTCGAATTATCGGTGATGGCGAACCGAAATATCTCAACACGCCGGCGACGATTTTGTATGACAAAGGTCGTCAAGTTTTCGGATTAAATTTCGCAAAAAATGCCATTCGGGCGGAAGATTTCACGGTTTTAGTAGAAGGTAATTTAGATGTAATTAGTTCGCACCAAGCGGGGATAAAAAACGTGGTAGCTTGTGCCGGGACGGCATTGACCCGCGACCATTTAAGGGCGCTGAGTCGTTTGAGTCGCAACGTTAGATTATGTTTTGATGGCGATCGTGCTGGTGTAGCGGCAACCGAGCGGGCGATTGTGCTGTCTGAACCGCTGGAATTAAAACTTTCAGTGATTTCATTTGATATGGCCAAAGATCCGGACGAATTAATCCAGCTCGGCGTCAATAAATGGCGGACGGTAATTGATAAACATGTGCCGGCGGTTGAATGGGTTATTAATCAATACGCTGCGCGCGAAGATTTGACCACGGCTGATGGTAAAAAGACGTTGACGAGCCAAGCTTTGAAGCTAATTAGAGGTCTGCACGATCCGGTCGAAATTGAATTTTATTTGAAACAACTGAGTGACCTGACAGGTGCCAGTTTACATATCCTTGAACAAAAAATGTATTCAAACGTAACAGAGAAAAAATTACCAAAAATCAAACGAGAAATCAAAACTCCACGTCGTGAATATTCACGTCGCGACGAGCAATATTTCCTTAATCAAATTTTTGCGATTACACTCAAAGTTGCGCGATTGCGCAGCATCCTAAATAATTTGCGCGATGAGTATTTGACCGAAACTTTTGCTAAATTAAAATATTATTTGTTGGATGAAAAAGTGGAAATCACGAGCGAAATGGCGGACAAAATGGCCGAGTTGGAAATTATCGCGTCGCAGGAACTTAGTGGTAATACAGAAGAACGAATTTTGCTGTTGTCGAACGTGTTGGAATTGGAAAAGTTGAAACTCCGCTCTAAATTCGAGAGTTTAAATACAGAACTAGCGACCGTGTTGGACTCGGGAGACAACGAACGTGTGGAAATTTTAAACGGTGCAGTGAACGGTCTGAAACGCGATCTAAACTTACTCGAGAAAACTTCATCCCGTGATGATTTTGTCGGACTTTTTGCAGTTTGGGATACTCGGAAAGAGAGTCAAGAATAATGTTTCGAGGATTAAAAAACTACAGTAAAGTTTATAAACTTTTGTGGCGGAGTTACGGTAAAAATATCTACGTGCGAATTTCTTTTATCCTTAGGTTGATTTCGCAAATCGCCAAATTGGTCATCATGCCGGTGGCGTTAGCGCAGATAATTACTCGTTTGGCCGATGGAAATTACGATGGAGCGGTCATAGCGGTTTGGTGGTTCGTCGGTGGTTCATTCACGATTGGTGTGATTTCGCCATTAGTGCGATTCATCAGTACGAAAGGTGAACAACCTACATATACTATGCTGACTAAGGAATATTTTTCTAAGCTCATCACCACCGATATTGAGTATTTCAATTCAAACATGTCGGGGTATTTAACCACGGCCACGCGTCAATTTCTTGACGGCACAATAAAGTTAGTGCGAGCCTGGCGCCAACAATACCTGATTACGATTTTCGGGATTTTCTTTCCGATAATTGTGATTTTCTTTTTCAATTGGATACTCGGTATAGGGGTGCTGGTTTTGGGAACAGTTCAGACGATCTGGATATTGTGGTCATCGGGCAGGTTGGATAAAATGCGCACATATACTCGGGAACTTTACAAGAAACACTCAGGAGTATTTTCGGATGCGATTTCTAATGTGGTGGCAGTTCGAGCTTCGGGCCGGGAGCGTGCGATTATTAAACAAGTTGAGAATCATGCTCTGATTGAGGCGAAAGCGTTCAGTCGACGATATAATTTCCAATCACTTTTTGCGGCAGGTCGAGAAATGATTTCGGTGTCGTTCTTCCTCGTTCTGATGTTGATGGTGGTGGGATTGGCAAAGGCCGGACAGATTGATTTGACCACGGCGGTGTTGGTAGCGACCTATGCCAACACGATTTTAATGGCGATTTACACATTGGAAGAAAACACTTATGAACACGACGATTTGGTTGATCAAATTGTACCAGCGTTTGAAATTTTGAATCGTGAAAACAAAATCGTAGATCCGAAAAAACCGATAAAATTTGACCATGTGCAGGGTGCGATTGAGCTGAAGGATGTTGATTTTACTTATCGCGATGAAGTGGGGGGGGGTACAGAAGTATTTCGCGGCCTGTCGCTAAAAATTCCGCGCGGACAAAAATTGGGTGTGGTGGGACTTAGCGGTGCTGGTAAATCAACACTGGCAAAACTTATTCTGCGTTTTAATGATGTCGCCGCTGGAAGCGTGAAAATCGATGATATTGATGTGCGCGATGTTCGACAAACCGATTTACACGCCCAAATTGCCTATGTGCCGCAAGAACCGCTGCTGTTACATCGATCGATTCGTGATAATGTTATCCTGGCAAAACCCGAAGCAACCGAAGAGGAAATCATGAAAGTGTTGCGACGCGCTCATGCCACCGAGTTTGTCGATAAGTTAACTAGGGGTATGGACAGTATCGTAGGCGAGCGTGGTGTTAAGTTGTCTGGTGGGCAAAAACAGCGCGTGGCGATTGCGCGGGCGCTGTTACAGGATGCGCCAGTAATGATCCTGGACGAAGCGACCAGCGCACTCGATAGCGAGAGCGAACAGATTATCAAGGACAGTTTCAAAGATATCCTGCGCGGTAAAACCGCTATGGTGGTGGCGCATCGATTATCAACACTTTCTGATATGGATCGAATTATCGTGATTGACGACGGTCAGATTATTGAGGACGGTACGCACGATGAACTTCTAAAAAATGGTAAACTTTATGCAAAACTCTGGCGCAAACAACAGCGTGGAATTGACATTCAATAAGTGGTGTGATTAAATGGTTATGTTTAAATTTAAAGTACGAATATTGGTAGCCTAGTGTGGTTGGTTGCTGGGAAGGGTGTGTAATGACAAGATCAAAAATTATTAGTAGGTGCAAACGGATTGTGCACCGCCGCCAAGTTAACAAGCAACCGAGTTTTAGGATTCGGGCTGTGCGAAAAGGCGGAGCGATATTTACTGTGGTAACGTTGTTGGTTGCGAGCATGGTTAGTATTTTAGGACAATTTAATAATCCACAGCCAGTAGGAGCAGTTTTGGCGGCTGATCCATTAACTATCACCAACTGCGCTGGTAATCCGGAGTGCTTTGCGTTTACGATTGATACACGGTTAAACAGTACAGGCGCAACGACTGGCACAGGTAGGGTGTTTGCCATACCAACCTCTGGTTATGTCAACGGCGCATCAAACCACGTCTATAATTGGATAATAAATTGGGGAGATGGTGGCGCTGAGCAAACGGTTTCCGGGACCGGCAGTGCTACCTCTGCGGGTATCTCGCACACCTATGCGACAGCAGGGCAATACCAAATCACCATTCGCCCAGTTGTCACTGCCAACGGCTGGTTCAACGCCTTTGGCTTCGGTAACAGCGCTAACGGTGCAAATGACTACTCAAATAGATATATATTCAAATCTATCGATACACCCTTCACTAACCTAATGCGCACCAAGGGTTCAAGCTATCGTTTTGCCTACGTATTCGATTACATTACTAATACTACCGAGATCCCAAGTAATATATTCGCCAATATTAGCACAACTGGCGACTCTAACTTTTACGGCATGTTTTACAGGACTTTCTCTGGCTACGCCCAAAACTCTACTATTGCCGCCATCCCAGCCGGCCTGTTTGATTTTCTCGACACCAGTAGTGGTATCAACCTCAGCTACATGTTTTACAGGACTTTCTCTGGCTACGCTATGAACTCTACCACCGCCACCATCCCAGCCGATCTGTTCGACTCTATTGATACTAGTAGTGGTATCAACCTCAGCTACATGTTTAACTATACCTTCTATAGCTACGCCTATAACTCCACCACCGCCACCATCCCAGCCGATCTGTTTGATTCTCTTGATACCAGTAGTGGTATCGACTTTTACGGCATGTTTGGCGGTACTTTCAGTCAGTACGCTTACAACTCCACCACCGCCACCATCCCAGCCGATCTGTTTGATTCTCTTGATACTAGTAGTGGTATCGACTTTAGCGAGATGTTCCAAGGCACTTTCTGGGACTGCGCCTATAACTCCACCACCGCCACCATCCCGGCCGGCCTATTTGATGCTCTCGATACCAGTAGCGGTACTTATTTTTACAGTATGTTTAGCTATACCTTCCCTAACTACGCCTATAACTCCACCACCGCCACCATCCCGGCCGGCCTATTTGATGCTCTCGATACCAGTAGCGGTATCGACTTTAGCGAGATGTTTAGAGGTACTTTCACGATGTACGCTGGGAACTCCACCATCGCCACCATCCCCGCTGGCCTGTTCGACTCTCTCGACACCAGTAGTGGTATCAACCTCAGCGACATGTTTACCCACACTTTCTCTGACTATGCTACTCGTACAGCTACTTTTATGATAGGTCCGACGATAGTTAAAACCCAAAACTTTTATGCTCCTTATACTACAAAGATCGGTCCTACTGGCACGCCTGATGATTACCCAATAGTTGACAATATCACTGCCAGCCAAGTGATCCCAACCTACAACGCCGACACCCGCAACATCACCGCCCCCACCGGCATCTATGCTGGTCTTAACTGGTATCGCACCGATGGTACTTCATGTGCGGTGGCTACCCCAACGCCCGATTGCGGAGCGCAAGTACCTAGTAAGTTAGTGACGTTTCCGAATAACACCGAATGGACGCCAACAACCAGTACAGAAAAGGGTAGTGTAGTGTTTTACTCCGGTCCGGATTCCGCCGAAGTATCTAACATAACCGTCATTGGTTGGACAGATGTGGATTTAGTTCCCAAAACTGTCACTATTACGCTCGGCGGCGTCAAAACGAACAGCATCCCGGCTGGCACTGACGTGTCTGCCTGGTTCACAAATATCCCTGCTGGGCTAATTGCCACAGTTACCACCACCGTTCCTGCCGGATCAATTTCTATCCCAGTAACTTTCAGCGGAATTCCTACGACCACTTCTTCTGACGCTATGGATATAACTATCCCGGCGTCCGTGTTGTCATCTGGTGCTAATCTGACTGTTGAATCCAATCCAAATACTAAATGGAATATCACAACGGCTATGGCTACAATATCCGAAGTAGTAGTAAGTGGTCAAGTAGAAACTATCCTAGAGCCTCAAACTGCTGTTATTACTCTGACCAATATTGCTATTGGTGCTGGTATTAGAATGCGGGATATCCCGGCCACTACCGATATCACTAGTTGGTTCACTAATATCCCAAATGGTCTGACTGCTACAGTAGAATCCGTAGTAATGTCCGGTGACACAACCATCTCAGTGATATTCAGCGGCACCCCAATCACAACTAATACTGATGCTATAACCATAACTATTCCAGGATCACAATTAAGCCCAAGCGTTGACCTGACTGTCGCCAGCAACCCTAACACTAGGTGGAATATTATCAATAAATCAACTCCTCCCGTCATACCTGGACCACCGAATACTGGATTCACTAGAAATTCTGCGATTGAACTAACTCTAATTGTTGGTTTGTTAGTTTGTAGCGGGGTGGGGATGATCGTGAAGCGACGTTATGATAAAATAAATTAGTATGACGACTAAAAATATTATCGAAGTCAAAAATTTCGCAATGCGTTTTGGTAACAAAACGGTTATTCGCGATTTATCATTCGAAGTTCATCGCGGTGAAACTTTTGGTTTTTTGGGTAGTAACGGCAGCGGCAAAACCACAACTCTTAGAGCGCTGCTGGGTATCTATGAACCGACGCACGGCGAGCTGCTGATTAATAATCAACCTTATGATGTTGCGGGGAAAACCAGAATTGGTTACTTACCGGAAGAACGTGGGTTATATAAAAAAGAAAGTGTGATTGACACAATGGTTTATTTTGGTCAGTTAAAGGGCATGTTGCGCGATGATGCTTACCAATTTGCTCTGGAATATTTGGCAAAAGTTGGTCTCACGGGATATCAACAGATGCGACTAGATAAACTTTCCGGCGGTCAACAACAAAAAGTTCAACTCGGTATCACCATTATGGGCGATCCCGAACTGTTGATTCTCGATGAACCAACCAAAGGTTTCGATCCCGTAAATCGTCGTCTACTCATGGATATGATTGCGGATCTTAGGAAGCGCGGCGCGACGATCATGATGGTATCGCATCAGATGGACGAAATTGAACGATTGTGCGATCGCGTTCTGTTGCTCAAGGACGGTGCGGCGAAAGAATACGGCACAGTCGCAGCGGTGCGTAAAAAATATGATGGTGCTCATATTGAAGAAATTTTCATTCAAATTTACGGCGATACAGATGAAATTGGAGAACGTTTTTCGTTGAACGAAATGAAAAGTTCAGATAAAAGAAACAGGCGAAAGGGGAATAAATGAGACGTCGATTTTTTGGCCACAACTTCGCGACAGTTTATCGTTTTGAAGTAGTTAGAACTCTCAAAAAGAAGAGTTTTTGGGCTGGCGTTTTAGCCTTCCCAATATTGATTGCTGGGATATTCGGGTTAACTTATTATGCGGGAAATCAGAGCGAAACAGCCAGTGCGGACTTGGTTAAGGAAAAATTCTCAATTGCCCTGACCGACGATAGTAATATAATTTCACCAGAAACCATTGAACAAGTTGGTGCTAAAACAATTTCAAACAGAGCTGATGGTATCAAAAAAGTTACATCTGGTCAGCTCGACGCATATTTTTATTATCCGAAAGATTTAGCTAAAAATCACGTAGAAATTTACGCTCAAAGTGTCGGTATTTTTGAGAATAGCAGATATCAAGCAGTTGCTCAATCGCTGTTGCAAGCTTCAACATTAGCACAAACCAACGCGGAAACTATAGCGATTCTAACCAACCAAGTTAATTTTGAAGTACAAACTTTTCGCAATGGCGAAAATTATAATCCAATGATGGAAATGATTGCGCCAGGTATCTTTCTGGTTCTGTTTTATCTGATAATTGCCACATTTGGTGGACAAATGATGAACGCTGTAGTTGAAGAAAAAGAAAATCGTGTCAGCGAGATTATTCTAACAACAATTCGAGCACGAACATTGATCGTTGGTAAAATCTTTGCTTTTTTGACGTTGATTGTTATTCAGATGGCGGTAGTCCTTGGTTTTGTGATAGCAGCGTATCTGGTGCTTAAAAATCACTTGAATTTACCGTCGTTTGACTTGTCGCAAATTCCCCTGGATCCAGCGCGAATCTTAGTAAGTTTTCTGATTTTTACATCTAGCTTAATGTTATTCAGCGGATTATTAGTGGCTATTGGTGCAGCCATGCCAACTGCCAAAGAAGCTAATCAATTTTTTGCTATTCCAATCCTTTTGATTTTTGCACCACTGTATATTGCACCAATGATGATCACTAATACAACTAATTCGGCGATTTCGTTTATCACTTTTTTCCCATTCACAGCACCAGTGCCATTAATGCTCAGGAATGCGGTGGGTAATCTTAATGTTTGGGAAGTCATTATTGGTATTGCGATTTTAACAACTACGGCTGTTACTGTGTTTATCATCGCTGCACGATTGTTTCAAACTGGTGCGGTGGAATACAGCAAAAAACTTTCGCTCAAAGGGTTATTCAAACGAAAAACGGCTTAACTTTTACTTTCCAGAGACTTCGTGCTACAATATTATCGAATGAGTGATCTAGATGATGAGCTGATGAACGATGAGCTTGATTTTGTGGATGAGCCAGATATTGAAGATTTGGCTGACGAGGATTTAGCTGACGACGCAGTGATTGAACCAACTGATCTCGAAGAAATGACCGACGATTCAGTGCGAGTTTATCTGCGCGAGATCGGGCGAATTCCACTATTAACTCAAGATGAAGAAAACGAACTAGCGGCGCGGATCGTTGAAAACGCTGGACCTTTGGCCAAGACAGAAGAAAAACTGACTAAATTGATCGAGCGGTTGAAAAAACCAGATTTGACCAACGAAAAGAAAACCGAACTAAGACATCAGCGTGATAAGTTGCGCATCAAAGCCAAGAAACTGAAACGACCCAAAGACCAAATGGCCGAGGCCAACATGCGTTTGGTGGTGTCGATCGCCAAACGTTACAGCAACCGCGGTTTGGATTTTCTTGATTTAATTCAGGAAGGTAACACTGGTCTGATGCGGGCGGTCGAAAAATTCGATCCGGACAAAGGTTTCAAATTCAGTACCTACGCGACATGGTGGATCCGCCAAGCTATCACCCGCGCCATCGCCGACCAGGCTCGCACTATCCGCATTCCGGTGCACATGGTTGAAACGATCAACAAATTGTTGCGCGTCCAGCGTCGTCTGACCCAGGAACTCAACCGCGAACCGACTATCGACGAGCTGGCCGAAGCGATGGACGACACGTCCGAAAAAATAAAATATGTTTTCAAAATCAAACAAGAAATCCAGAGTCTGGACGCTACGATCGGTGGTAGTGATGACGATGATAGTTCCGAGCTTGGCAACTTTGTTGAGGACGATTCAGCTATCAAACCCGAAGACGCCGCCAGCACGGAACTACTGCGCGAGCAGGTTCTAGATGTGGTTAACGGCCTGAATGATCGGGAAAAGAAGATTATCAAAATGCGTTTTGGCCTCGATGGCGACCGTCCGCACACGCTGGAAGAAGTCGGTGCCGAATTCGCCGTCACTCGCGAACGCATCCGCCAAATCGAAGCCAAAGCCTTAAATAAATTACGTAAAAACAAGGATACCAGGAAATTATATGAGTACCTCCAATAATTCACCAAAAATTATCGCTCTGGTCGGCATGACTGGCAGCGGCAAGAGTGTGGTCGTAGAATATTTGATTGAAAAATTCAACTGGCCGAAAGTTTATTTTGGTGGTATGGTTTACGAAGAAGTAGCTAAGCGTGGTCTGGATGTAGTAAAAGACGAAAAATTCGTGCGCGAAGATATGCGGCGCTTGGAAGGACCGGCGGTGTTGGCGAAACGCGCAGCGGCCAAAGCACATGAGTTGCTGGCAGGCGGCGCCGAAACAGTAATACTGGATGGACTGTACAGTTGGAGCGAGGATAAATTTTTGCGTGAAGAATTTGGCGATGATCTTCTGACCATTGCTGTGGTGGTGCCGAAAAAAATGCGTTACCAGCGCGCAATAAACCGAGTGGATGCGCGACGACAATATGCGCTGAAAGATGTTATAGTGCGTGATATGTCAGAAATCGAAAACCTAGAAAAAGGCGGGCCGATTGCCTTTGCTGATTATTATGTGTTGAACGATAGCGATTTTGACAGCATGTTTGCCCAAGTAGACAACATAATTAGCAATTTTGGAGATAAATAGTAACATGTCCAGTAAATCAAAACGCCCAGGAGTCGGTATCGGCGTTTACATCATAAAGGATAGCAAATTATTGATGGGCGAACGCATTGGTGCGCACCAGGCGAACATGTTTGCCGCACCAGGCGGTCATTTAGAATTCGGCGAAACCTGGGAAGAGTGTGCCGAACGCGAAGTTATGGAAGAAACTGGTATTAAAATTACCAACGCGCGTTTTTTGGGTGTAACCAACGACGTGATGCTGGATGACGACCGCCATTACATCACAATCGCCATCGCCGCTGATTACGCGCGGGGGGGGGTGAACCAAAGGTAATGGAACCCGAAAAATGCCTTGGTTGGAAATGGTATTCGCTCGACGAAATACCGGATAACAAATCGAAATTCTTAGAAAATCTCCTGAAAAGTGAATTCGCTGATAATCTTAAAAAGTTGCTTTCGTAAACCGGCTGTCCTCTGGACGTGATACAATAGATGCATGAACAAGAGGTTCGCGCTGATTGATGGCAAGTCGATTTTCTATCGCGGTTATTACGCCATGCCGAATCTGACGACCAAGGACGGCACACCGACGGGTGGGGTGTATGGTTTTGCGGCGATGGCGCTGGAGCTACTGAAACGAATTCAACCGGATTATGTGGCAGTGGCGTGGGATAAATCGAAAACCAACATTCGTCGTCGGTTGGAAATTTATCCTGAATACAAAGCCAATCGCAAGCCGGCGCCGCCGGATTTTTACGCGCAGATTCCGTTGCTCGCCGAGCTACTCGACGCTTTTGGCTGGACGATGTATGAAATGGACGATTACGAAGCCGATGACATCATGGGCACACTGTCGGCGCAGGCCAACGCGGTCGACATCCACACGGTGATGATTAGTTCGGATCTCGACATGTTACAGGTCGTTGATCACGATACTGAACTGTATGCATTGAAAAAAGGTTTGGCGAACCTCGAAAAATTCGATGTAGCGGCCTTTGAAAAGAAATATGGATTAAAAGTCGAACAGTTTTTGGATCTGAAAAGTTTGAAAGGTGACACATCCGACAACATTCCGGGCGTGCCGGGCATTGGCGAAAAAACTGCGTTGATTCTGTTACAAGAGTACGGGTCGCTCGACGCGATTTACGACAATTTGGACAAAATAAAACCGGCCTGGCGCACGAAATTGGCGGCCGGGCGGGACAGCGCCTACATGTCCCGCGAACTAGCGAAAATTTGGTGCGATGCGCCGTTAAAATTGGATTTGGACGCGGTTGATGTCAAAAATTTCGATGCGGCGAAATTGCGCGCGGCGCTGGAAAAATTGGAATTCACGTCGCTGCTGCGGCGGTTGCCGGATTACATGCGCGATGACACGGTGGCGTCAGAACCGGAATTTGAGGACGCGCCGGGAATTTTCTTTACCGAGAGCGACGGTCGAATCGTGGTCAATGATGGTAAAATTTTAGCCGAGAAATTATTGGCCGAAAAGAAACCTTTGCCGGAAATAAAATTCGACACACGAATCGCCGGATTTCTCTTGGGGCGGGTGGAAAAAGTCGCTAATCTCGAGCAGCTAAGAATCGTCGCAACCGACCAGGCCAAGCGATTGACCGACATGCCAAAATTGGCCAAATTGGCGCGCGAGCTGGACTTTCCGATGCAGAATTTGTTGGCGAAAATCGAGGCGCGTGGTGTCAAAATCGACGTGGAAATTTTGGGTAAACTAAGCGCCGAATTCGCCGGGAAAATCGCCAAATTAGAACGCGAAATTTGGGATGTGGTTGGTCAGGAATTTAATGTCAGCTCAGCACCACAATTGTCTGATGTGCTGTTCAAAAAACTCAAACTACCAACGACGGGCATCAAAAAATCGATGCGGGGATATTTTTCGACCGGACGTGGTGAATTGGATAAACTGCACGGTAAACATCCAATTATTGATAAAATAATCGATGTGCGCGAAGTTCTTAAATTAAAAAATACCTATGTTGATGCGTTGCCGAATCTAGTGGCGGCGGACGGTAAATTACATACTGATTTTCGCCAAGATGTAACTGCGACAGGGCGATTATCGTCATCCAATCCGAATTTGCAGAATATCCCGACCCGAACCGAATTGGGACGCGAAATTCGCCGAGCGTTTGTGGCCAGCGAGGACAAGGTTTTAGTTAGTGCTGATTATTCTCAATTTGAATTACGATTAGCGGCGGCGCTCAGCGGCGACACGAATTTGATTGAGGATTTCCAGGACGATACGGTTGACGTGCACACTAAAACCGCGGCTGAGGCCTACGGAGTGGCTTTTGATGACGTCACGCCAGAGATGCGGCGTCATGCTAAGGTGATCAACTTCGGTGTTTTGTATGGTATGAGTCCGCACGGATTAGCGGCGGCGACTGGGATGGACTTTTCAAAAGCCAAAGAATTCATCGCGCGCTATTTTCGCATGCGTCAACCAATTCGCGATTTTATCGATGATACTGTTGAAAAGGCCGAGGAGCGCGGTTACGTCGAAACTTTGTTTGGTCGCCGTCGTTTAACACCAGATGTTAAGTCAGGTAATTATTTATTGCGTGAAGCTGCCAAACGTGCTGCGGCTAACATGCCAATTCAAGGAACAGAAGCGGATTTGATGAAAATGGCGATGTTGCGCGTCGAAGATGAAATGGGCGATATCTGCGAACAAATTCTCCAGATTCACGATAGTATTTTGGTGGAATGTGCGCCGGCGGATGTCGAAACGGTCGGAGCGGGGTTGAAACAAATTATGGAGAATATTTATCCCAAGCTTGGCGTGCGGTTAAAGGTTGATATTAAATCAGGCGAAAATTGGGCGGAACTATGATAATAAACTTTGAAAAACAAACGTCAATATGCTAAGATTAAATGTATAATGAGACGTGGACAACCAACCAGATTAGGCGCAGTTCTGCTGGTTATTGTCGCAATAACAGTGGTGGTTTGTGGTGTGGTTTGGGTTGGTCAATTACTGCTGGGTGGCGGTTCGAATCCGCGCGAAGTTAGTGCTGGACAGAAACTGTTAAATGAACCGAACGAGCAGGTAGCAGTACGCATGAGCACTCGTGGTCCGGTCAATGCTAACGAGAATCATTATTCAATCGTTATGACGATTTCGGCTAACCAACGACGAATCACCACCTATCATGGTTATGACGGATCAGTAATTCATGACGAACAGCTAAGTAACACAAAGATAGCGTTTGATGATTTTCTGGCGGCTCTAAATCGAGCAGGTTTTATGCGAGAAAATCCTACCGAAGAACCACATCAAGGTATTTGCGCCACGGGCCAACTGATTTTCTTTGAGGTATTTGAATATGTCAGAGATGAGCAAGGTAACGTGAGTGAAAAATCAGCAACCAAACTGTGGACAACGACTTGTGATAAACTGAACGGTAATTTCGCAGGGTTGCTAAACAACGTGATCAATCTGTTCAAAGCACAAATTCCGGGTAGTCAAACGATTATCGATAATGCCAAAAAAGAAGTACGTAACTCGGTTTATCGGGATAATTATGATACTGGTCTGGGGTCGGTGCGGTAGATTACACCACTTGCGCAATTCTCCCCGATCTGTTACAATAAATCAGTAATATTAACCTCCTAAAGCCGTGGCACAAGGGTTTTAGGTATAATCCAAAGGAGGTCTTGGTGCCAGAGAAAACTATTAAAGGAAGTGAGTACGAGTTGGTCGTGTTGTTTCGATCTGAACTCGAGGCTAAGATAGAAACGTCACTGAAAACTGTGGCGAAAATCATCGCTGATGCTAGTGGTAAAATTACTACCGAGGACGATTGGGGTCGTCGTGAGTTAGCTTATAAAATTGCTGGCGAAACACATGCAATTTATCGAGTTTATACACTTGATTTGCCAGCTGCTGCGCCGAATAAAATCAGTGAAGCGCTGAACATTACCGGGGATGTGTTGCGTTATTTGTTAACAAAAGTTGATTCCAGGGTAAAAGCTGTTTTAGCTGAAGAAAAATTACGTCATAACGAAAACGAAGAAACTGAAACTGAAATCGAAGAGGAGTAGACTAAGGAGGAAATATGGCATTTAACAAAGTAATCTTGCTCGGTAATTTGACAGCTGACCCAGAAACGCGCACTACACCATCGGGACAGAGTGTAACTAGTTTTTCGTTAGCGGTTAATCGTACTTGGAATGATCAGAGTGGTCAGCGTCAAGAGGAAACATCATTCATCAACTGTACCGCCTGGGGTACGCGTGGCGAAACTATCGCCAAATATGTCGGTAAAGGACGTCAACTGTTGGTCAGCGGACGTTTGCAACAGCGCAGTTGGGACGATAAAGAAACCGGTAAAAAACGCAGCACTATCGACGTTATCGTCGAAGAGTTCAGTTTCATCAGCGATGGTCGCGGTGGTGGTTCGGATGTTCCAGTGACCACTGCTAAATCCAAAAAATCAGACGGTATGGACGAAGCACCAATCGATGATGTCAGTGACGAACCGATCGATCTGACTGACATACCATTCTAGAATCAAGAATTAGAATTTTAATTGAAAGGATAATGAACCATATGATTAAAAAAACCAAGAAAATTTCACCGCGATATTTTGATTATAAAGATGTGGATACTCTGCGCCACTATATCGACAGTTATGGTCAGATCGATGCGCGAGCGCGTACCGGTTTAAGTGCTAAATCCCAACGTCAATTGGCGGTAGCGATCAAGCGGGCAAGGCATCTAGCATTGTTACCATTTGTTGCCAATTAGGAATCGATAATGTTTAGTCCAACTGATCTCAAGAAAAACACGGTTGTTTCAATTGATGACCAACCATATCGTGTGGTTGAATATTCTCAAAAAGTTATGGGGCGGGGTGGTTCAATTGTTAATGTTAAACTCAAAAATCTGATTACTGGTGCAGTTTTACCAAAAACTTTTAAGGGTCAGGACAAAATCGAGGCGGCCGAAGTGACCAACCAAACTGTGCAATATTTGTATTCAGACAACACCACTGTTTTTTTCATGAATCCAACCAGTTTCGATCAATTCGAGTTGCCGCTCGGGTCGGCCGAAGATGTGTCGAAATTTATCAAGGGAGGTGGCGAAGTTCAGTTGCAATTCTTTGATGGACGAGTTATTTCGGTCGATTTACCGACGACCGTGCCGCTGATGGTGGAATATACCGAAAATGTGGTCAAAGGTGATACTACATCGAGCGTATTAAAAAATGCGCGAATGGAAACTGGTATCATCGTCAAAGTTCCAGCGTTTATTAAAACCGGCGATACACTAAAAATTGATACTCGCGATGGTAGTTACGTTGAACGTGCGAAGGATTAGATTGTGATAAGATCTCGACTTGACCAAGCATTAGTCACGCGTGGTTTAGTAACCACGCGGTCGCAGGCGGAGAGTTATATTCGGTTGGGACAGGTTCAGGTTGGTGGGCGCACGGTTACAAAACCGGGATATTTTATAACGCATGATGCAAAAATCGAATTATTAGGTGATGAACAATTCGTGTCGCGGGCAGCGCTGAAATTAAAGTCGGTCGCAGACAAATTGGGCGTGGATTTTCGCGATAAAGTTGTTTTGGATATTGGTTCAAGCACCGGCGGATTTACTCAGTTTGCACTCAGTCGCGGTGCTAAAAAGGTCATCGCTGTTGATGTTGGTACAGATCAATTACATCCGAAATTGCGTCGCGATCCGCGAATCGAATTGCACGAAAAGACGGATATTCGTGACTTTATAACGGAAGAAAAAATCGATATTATTTTAGCCGACGTATCGTTCATTTCACTACGTGAGATTTTGCCACATGTGGCGAAAAATTTGGCTGGTGCTAAAACTAAAATCTTGACCATGGTTAAACCGCAATTTGAGACTACTGCGCGAGTCAAAAATGCTGGTGTGATCAAAAATGATACTGAACGTCGTCGAATTTTGCGTGATTTTGAAATCTGGGCGCGTCAATACTTTCTCATCAGCGGTAAAAAAGATAGTGAAATTGCTGGTGCAACGGGAAACAAAGAACGATTTTACTTACTCAAAATTAGCGCCGAACGCTCCACCAAATTGCCAAACTAATCAGAATGAGTCCTACACTACCGACTAACCATTCGGATAATTCAACACCATACAATTTAGCTAACATCACACCGCCAAGAAAGGCAATAGCCCAGTGTGCACCATGTTCCAAAAATTTAAATCGTGTCAGCGTGCTATGACGCACCAAGTGAATCGTCATACCTCGCACCCAAAGTGCACCAGCACCAAGACCTGCCATAATTAACCAAATATCGTTGGTCATAGCGAAAGCGCCGATCACACTATCTAGTGAAAAACTGGCATCCAAAATTTCCAAATAAATAAAAGCTGACAGAGCGACTAAACCAGTTTTGTATTTAGTAGCAACAGTTTCTTTTTTCTGTCGATACTTGGTAATTGTACCCAGTAGCTGTAATCCAATATGCAGAATAATTGCGAAAATCATAGCTATTGACACAGCTGTGTGATACATGGGATCAACAGTGAAAAAGGTGATTGTTACGATAATAAGCATGATCAGAACCATCAAATTTTCAAACTGACCTAACTGTGCTAGACGACGCTCAATCCGCTTGAACCAATGAATTTCTTTATGATGATCCATGAAATAATTCAGTGCGACTAATATCAAAAATGTTCCGCCAAAAGCATTGATCAATAATTCAGCGCCATGTAGATGAACAGAGTAATCTAGTGGGGAACTGTTGTTAATTAAAGTAATAACTTCACCAAAACTAAAACCGCTAGTTAACATAATCATGACGATTGGTAGAACGAACCTAACTACAAAAACTGCTGTAAAAATACCCAAAGTGAGGAATAACTTTTGCCAAATCGGCGATAATGTAGTAACGATACGACTATTAATAATAGCGTTATCAGCGCTAAAAGTAACTTCGAGCATTGTTAGTACGAACACCGTGAACAGCGCAGTTAGCCCTAATTGCCAACCGACTAAAATCCAAATTGCAATGGTCGCAACGGCGGCGAACCAGTAAATCTTTAAAAGATTCTTCATATGTATTAGTTTAGCACAAATTGTGGACTTGGTTTATAAAACCCTGATTTGCCCGATTCTCAAAACTCAATTTCACCCCAAACGAGCCAAGCCCCGAATCTCTCTCCGAAACCGTCCGCAGTTACGACGAGGAGAGAGCGATTACACCCGTAACGACGGGCTGGAATCGCGTGTTGAGGGGAGAGATTCGGGGCTAAGGCGGGCCCAGCGGGACTTTTATAAAGTTAAGTAACATTAAACCGAAACTCAACTATGTCATCAGGTTGCATGACATAAGTTTTTCCTTCAGTGCGGATTTTACCAAGTTTTCGCGCTTCAAACTCAGAACCGGCAGCGACTAAATCGTGATAGTCGACGACTTGAGCGGCGATGAAACCACGTTCAAAATCAGTGTGGATAACACCAGCAGCCTGAGGAGCAGTAGCACCACGACGAATTGTCCAAGCGCGAACTTCTTTTTCACCAGCAGTGAGGAATGATTGCAAACCAAGAACATTATAAGCGGCGTGAGCTAAAAGAACGAGACCTGACTCGTTAACACCGTAATCAGTCAATAATTCTTGGGCTTCGATGGTGGACAAAGTGCGAAGTTGACTCTCAAGTTCGGCGCAGATAAAAACAATATTTTCCGCGAGTCGCGCGGCAGCAAATTCCGATTCCGCATAAACAATTTCGCGAAGTTCACTTTGTAATTTCTTATTAGTCAACCCATTCTCATCAACATTAAACAAATAAATCACTGGTTTGGCGGTCAAGAGATCCAAACCGTGGAGTTTTTCAGTATCCCATTCTTTTGGCGTGCGGCCAGCCATCAACTCATTTTGAATGAACGTGAGATAATCAGCGATGTCGCGGATTTTAACATCAGTTTTGATTTCTTTTAATACTTTGGGCAAATGATTTTCGATTGTTGCGATGTCAGCTAGTGCCAGCTCAGTGTTAATAATTTCAATATCGTTCTTGGCGAATTCAACAACATTACCAGTGTAATTTTTACCATCAGCGCGCTGAACTTTATCCGAGTCAAACGCTCGCACCACGTGACAAATCGCGTGACATTCGCGAATGTTAGCCAAGAATTTGTTGCCAAGACCTTCACCCTTACTCGCGCCCTCAACCAAACCGGCCACATCGACGAATTCCACGGTAGCGGGAATAACCTTATCTGTCCTATAGAGACGTGCTAATATCTCTAACCGTTCGTCCGGTACGGGCACGATACCAGTGTTTGGCTCGATAGTTGCGAACGGGTAATTAGCTGCTAAAACTGACGCATTAGTCAAAGCATTAAATAATGTAGATTTACCAACGTTGGGTAACCCAACAAGACCAATCCTCAGTGAGTTCATATATTTATTGTATCATTAATAAATTATCTAATGTGAAAAAATGCCTTGACGACCTCAAAACGCCTATGCTATAATCTACTATATGAGTTTAAATAAGATGGTGGGCAGTTTCTTTTCCTTAGATATAGGAACGACGGCGCTTAGGGTGGTAGAACTCTCGCACGGTGGTCACGGTTGGAATATTAAACAATTTGGTGTGCAACCAATAGATGTTCGGTTGAGTGAATCAACAGCCGAAAAAGATCAACGACTTTTAGGTGAAGCGATTACTAACGTGATTGCTCAGGCTGGTATTCATACTAAGGATGTGGCTATTGGTATCCCATCCCAAAGAACTTTCGCAACAGTAGTGGAAATTCCTAATGTGGCCTCCAAAGCTGAGCTGAACGCGACAATTAAATATCAGGCTGAAAACTATGTACCAATGAAGGCCGACGAAGCTAAGATCGATTGGGCGATTATTGGTGAATCACCCAACGATAACCAAAAAGTTGAAGTTTTAGTCGCTAGTGTACCAAATACTTTCACTGAAGCGCGCCTCGATTTGTTAGAGGGGTTGGGACTAAACGTAATTGCGATTGAACCAGATTCACTGGCGTTAACACGGTCACTATTGCCAGATGGTGTTCAGGACGGACGACTAATTCTCGATGTTGGTGATAATTCGACTGATTTAGTTATGACCCTTGGTACTGCACCACGACTAATCCGCTCGATACCAGTTGGTTTTCAAACAATGGTCAAAATGGCCAAACAAAACTTGAATATTGAGGAACAACAAGCCCAACAATTACTACTCAAATTTGGCGTGGTCCCAGATCGTTTAGAAGGGCAACTATTGCACGCGGTAAATTCTACGATGGAACAATTAGTTGCTGAAATTCAGAAATCCTTGAAATTCTTTGCCACTAAATATACTGGTGTTGGTGTTGGTGCGATTTTAACCAGTGGCTACGCGGCAATTTTACCGGGACTTATTGATACAATCAGTCAACGAACTGGCGTGCCAGGACAAGTAGCAACACCTTGGCAACATGTCAATGTACCAGCTGATCAACAAGCCAAATTAGCATCAGTTTCATCACAATTCGCAGTAGCTGTCGGTTTGGCAGAAAGGCTGGGCGTCTAATGCTACAGTTAAATTTACTGCCAGATGTCAAAAAAGAATTACTTCATGCTAAACACATGCGTAGTTTAGTGATGACGATTTGTATTTTTGTGAGTATCGGAGCGGGTGCTATAGTGGTCCTATTGGGTCTTTTTATGGGTGGATTAGTAATTCAAAAAAATATTTTAATCGGTGAAGTTAATAAAAACATTGAAACTATTGAGCGCGAAAAAGTCAAAAATCAGCTAACTGATTATTTATCAGTCCAAAACAGTTTAAATCAGATTAACACTATCAAAGAAAATCAACCACAACTATCTCGATTGATGGATTATTTAGATGTTATTTTTGGGCGTACTATGCCGATTAACGGACTTCATTGGACTGATTGGCGAACTATCAAAATATTAACAACAGGAGCTGCGTCTGGCGGTATCGAAATTGAACTGGGTGGTCAGGTTGATACAGTGATGGCTCGTTTGATGTTGAGAAACCGTCTCTATTATGCTATGGTCAAATATTCAGAGTACCAAGCTGATGGTTCTGGTACGGTCATTGAAGGTGAAACTAAATCTGATCAGAAACTGTTTCCCGAAATGATACCAACACTTGATTTTCTTGGGGGTGTTCAGGATGAAACCACTGGCAAATGGCCATTCAAGGCCACCCTGGTGTTCAACTCAATTATGTTTAAAACTAATTATCGGATTCAAGCGGTTGAGATTGACAATTGTAAAGTTTGGAGTGCGACTTATGGTACAATCGGCGAGGGTTGTCAAAATGACCCTAGTCTGCTGGATGATGAAACTCTAAACAAAGAGAACCGAGAACCGGCCGAAGGGGGTGGACAATGAGTGAAAAAGTAGCAACCACTGCCGCAGCAACTGGTGTGAGAAAACGCCAGCAAATCATTACCACTAACAAACAGATGATAATTTACGTGGCAGCCGCCGCCGCCATAGTCACTGTTTGTGTGATGTTGTCAATCAACTTTTGGCAACGTATTTCTTATCGACTAAAAGTTAATTCCGAATGGAGCGCGACTAATAATAGTCTGAAGGACAGCATTAGTAACATCCCATTGCTGCGCGAAAATGTCGAAGCTTTGAGCGCTAATACTAACGTTAAATCAATTCAAGGATTAGTTGACCCAGAACTAGAAAAATGGCAGATAGTTTTTGATGTTTTACCATCATCATGCGACTCAATGGCTGTTGAGTATGCTTTTATAAATATGATTTTTAAACCTTCAGGATTGGGGGCTGGCATCAAAGATGCGATAGCCACTATGACGGGTGTTGATTGTAGTAATTTGGGGATTACTAACACTGGTGGTTCAATTGATCCACAGGCGGTTACTATGATGGTGAGTTTTGAATTAATTAATGCCACAGACGCGGATATTAGTAAAGCTCTGTTGTCGATAGAGTATTCTTTACATCCGATCACCATTCAATCGTTGGAAATTGACAGTGATGAACATAATGCTCGAACGGTCAAGATTATGGTAGTAACTTACTTCGTGCCAAAAGCAAACTGGCAGTGGGGTGAGAAAACTATACCAGTTGATGAGAACGCAACTGCTAGTGGTGAGGAGGTAGCGCAGTGAAAAAATCTGATTGGGCATTAGTTATCATCATCGTGGTTGTGGTGGCGGTTGTTAGTTGGTTTATTATTGGTAGTATTTTACCACCCCCAAGTGACGAAAAGGTTAGGGTAGCGCCATCGATTACCTCAGATATTCAAACACCAGAAAACAATGTTATTCTTTACGATGCTAATCGACCAAGTTGGTGTCCAAAGACTGGTGGTGACAACAATCAAAATAGTATGACGAATGAAAATGACGAAAACAATTCTGGTGAAACTATCAGCACTGGTGATCGACAATACATCAACACAGTTTTTAACTCATGTGCGATTAACTCGTCATTCACTACGACTACGGAGTAACCGATGGCCGTCCTGACCGAGGAAACCCAAAAAAAGATTGAGGAACGCCTGATTGAGCTGGGGGTTATTCAGTTAGATCAACTTAACGCTTTGGATGAAGAAGCCAAAAAGGCCGGCGAGCCGTTATTCGCCTATATGACAAAAACTGGAGCGGTCAGCGAAGAGCAACTAACTGAAGCTATCGCTCATACGTCGGGGACGCCGTATGTTAATCTGTCTAAAGCAATCATTGATAACAAAGTGCTATCGCTACTGCCAGTTGACGTAGCCCAACGCTTCATGGCAGTTCCTTTGGGTGAGACCAACGATAGCGGTACTAAGCGCTTGGCTGTAGCAGTACTGGATGCTAGTAATGTCCAAGCTACTGATTTCTTGTCCAATGCTGTTGGTCGTCCGATTAAAATTTATGTTGCTTCGGAAGCTGGTATTAATAATGTGCTGGGACAATATCACCTGGATGTTAGCCGAGTCGACGAACTAACTAGTGGTGAAGAAAACGCTAAAACTGGTGGTGAAGAGGGATCGAGTACTGATGTTAAAGTACTTATTCAGGATTCACCAATTAGCAAAATTCTCACCCAGTTGCTCGAGTACGCTCAGCGAGCGCGAGCTTCGGATATTCACATCGAACCTCTCGAGGATCGTTTAAAAATTCGTTGTCGAATTGATGGTGTGCTGCGAGAAGTTATGTCGCTACCAAAATCAACCGAACCAGCGTTGATTTCACGCATTAAAATTCTGTCAAATCTCAAAATTGACGAACATCGTAAACCGCAAGATGGTCAATTTACAGTTATGGTTGGTGACAAAGAAGTTGACCTACGTATCGCTATTTCACCAGTTGTTTGGGGTGAACAAGTAGTTATCCGTCTATTAGATAAATCTGGTTCATCCTTCAAATTAGAGGAAATGGGTTATGCCGGCCGGGCGCTCAGAACAATTCGTCAGGGTGTCAAAAAACCTAATGGTATGGTGTTAACTTCTGGACCGACTGGTTCGGGTAAATCAACTTCACTTTACGCGTTAGTTCAAGAAATTTTCAGCGATGAGATCAATATCGTCACACTAGAAGATCCGGTTGAGTACAAGATGGATGGTGTTAACCAGATTCAGGTTAATACTGCGGTCGGCCTAACTTTTGCCAGTGGTCTGCGGTCAATTCTCCGTCAAGATCCAGATGTTGTGCTAGTTGGAGAAATTCGCGATGGTGAAACCGCTAATCTAGCGGTGCAAGCGGCGTTGACCGGGCACTTAGTTTTCTCAACACTCCACACTAATTCAGCGGCTGGTATTTTACCACGTTTGATCGATATGGGTATCGAACCATTTTTGATCGCGTCGACAGTTAACACAGTTATCGGTCAGCGCTTGGTTAGACGCGTGGCAGCTGAACGTGAAGTTTATCAGAGTAACGAAGTAGAAAGTACCTCAATCAGGGATGTGGTTGGTTATCTATTGCCGAAAACTGAGGCCGAAGTGGCCAGTGCGTCTGAAGATCTCGGTTATGATAGTTTACCGCTGGTCGATGCTCCATCTTTTACTCTGGTTAGGGGTAAGGAATCACCGCAAGCTCCAGGTGGGTATAAAGGTCGGCTCGGACTTTACGAAGTGATGAATATTACTGAGGAAATCCAACAATTGATTATCAAACATGCTACATCGAGTCAGATTCAACGTTTAGCTATCGCTCAGGGTATGATCCCAATGCATGTTGATGGTTATTTGAAGGCTTTAAATAGCATGACTACGCTCGAAGAAGTTAATCGGGTGGCGTCCAATATGGCATAGGTTGCAAGAAGGTAACGCTTATGATAAAATTTTATCTAGGAAAAGGGAGGGACAATGGATAACGTACGCATCGAGGTATTACTACAAGAGGTCATTAATCAACGTGCTAGTGACTTGCACTTGCAGGTTGGTTTGTCGCCAATGCTCCGAGTCGATGGTGCACTTGGTCCAATCGCTAATACCGCTGTTTTAACGGCCGAAACGGTCGAAAAATTGGTTTTTTCTATTCTTGATCAGGATCAACAACAAATTTTAATCAAAGATAAAGAGTTCGATTTTTCTTTCGCTTTTGGTGATTTGGGTCGATTTCGGGTTAACGCTTTTCACGAACGTGGCAACTTAGCGGCAGCTTTGCGTTTAATCCCAAATGATATGCCATCAGTTGTCGAACTAGGGCTGCCGGCTGTTGTTGAAAAGTTTGCTGATTACCCGCGCGGTTTAGTATTAGTGACTGGACCGACTGGTTCGGGTAAATCAACCACCTTAGCGGCTTTGGTCGATAAAATTAATTCAGAAAAAGCGGTACACATCATAACTATTGAGGATCCGATTGAATTTACCCACAAATCGCGAAAAAGCGTCATTGTTCAGCGTGAAGTTCACTATGATACTTATTCGTTTAACGCCGCTCTTCGTTCAGCGTTGCGCGAAGATCCAGATGTTGTGCTGATCGGTGAAATGCGTGATCTCGAAACAATTTCAGCAGCGATTACTATTGCGGAAACGGGACACTTAGTTTTCGCAACTCTGCACACTAACTCAGCATCTCAATCAATCGATCGCATGGTTAACGTTTTCCCGCCGCATCAACAACCGCAGATCAAAGCTCAGTTAGCTAATATTCTCCAGGCAATCTGTTCGCAGCGCTTGATACCAGCGATCGGTGGTGGGCGCCTTGCTGCTGCAGAAATTTTAATTGCTAATTCAGCGGTACGTAATATTATTCGTGAAGGAAAAACGCATCAACTTGATTCGGTTATCCAAACTAGTGCTCAAGAGGGTATGCAATCAATGGATCGCACGTTAGCTCAGATGGTGCAATCGGGACAAATTACTTATGATGAAGCGAAAAACTTCGCAGTTGATCTAGCAGAATTCGAAAGGATCATGAGGGGTTAAGTTATGTTGAACTTTAACTATACTGCTCGCGATACTGCTACGAATAAAATCATTAAAAGTACTATCCAGGCTGATTCTGAAGGTGCAGCGGCGAAACTTTTGATGACACAACATATCGTACCGATCAAGATTACCGTCACTAGCAACGCTGGTGTGCTAAAATCATTTGGTTCGCGAGTTTCATCCAAGGATCGAGTTATTTTCTCGCGTCAGCTGGCGACGATGATCAATGCGGGTCTACCACTGGCGCAATCACTTTCGACGGTCGAAGAACAAACTGCCAACAAAACCTTGAAGGGTATGGTTGGTGGAGTACTAGCAGATGTCAACGGTGGTCGATCATTAGCGGATAGTTTTGCTAAATATCCCAAAGTTTTCAACCAAGTTTTCATTGCTCTAGTGCGGGCTGGTGAAACTTCTGGTACGCTTGATAAATCACTAGAACGTTTGGCAAATCAACAAGAACACGATGCTGATATGCTGAGCAAAATCAAAGGTGCGATGGTTTACCCAGCGATTGTTCTAGCGGTTATCGTCGCGGTGGTTGGTTTTATGTTAATTGCTCTAGTGCCGCAGGTTGAGAGTCTCTACCGCGATATGAATAAAGAACTACCACTCACCACTCAGATTCTAGTGGGTATTGCTAATTTCGTGATTAATTATTGGTATGTTGTGGTCGCCATGCTAATTGGTGCGGTAATTCTACTCAGACGCTGGATTGATACTGAGAGTGGTCGCAAAGCTTGGGACACTGTCAAACTGAACATGCCGCTATTTTCACCGCTATTTCGTAAACTTTACATGGCGCGATTATCACGAACTGCTGAAACACTATTATCGTCGGGTGTATCACTCCTCGAAGCTCTGAGGATTTGTGCTGATGCAGTCAATAATGCAGTTGTTAAAGAAGAAGTTCTTCGAGCAGCCCAAAAAGTCAAAAACGGTAAAGCGCTCAGCGAAGCGCTATCTGGCGAAGAATACATTATGCCGTTCGTATCTCAAATGGTTAAGATTGGCGAACAATCTGGTGGTATCGATGCGATGCTCGGTAAAGTTGCGGATTATTATGAAAAAGAAGTCGATAATGCTATTCGAGCGATTTCGACCACCATCGAACCAATTCTGATGGTGGTGATGGCAGCAATGATTGGTTTTATTGTGATTGCCGTACTGATGCCGATCTATAGTTTGTCTGGTTAATAGGCTGTGGAAAACTACGGTAGGAAGTGCTTGTGTTTTTTTATTATCTGCGTTACAATAACTTAGTCAATTATAACAACTAATCAAGAAAGGGTTGGGTAACGATATGACAAAAGTTAGAAGGCAGAAAAAGGCAACAAAGGGCTTTACGATCATTGAGGTCGCATTAGTGCTAGCGGTCGCCGCATTAATCTTCCTGGTTGTGTTCTTGGCGGTCCCGGCGTTGCAGAGGAATCAACGTGATGACGCTCGCAAGCGCGATGTTGCTGACACCGTGCAAGCTGTGGTTAACGCAATTGCCAACAAGAATGCTATACCTGGTACTGGTAACGTGTACAACGGTACTGCCGTTGCTACTACTGATCTCGGTGCGTACTTAGACCCCGTGTCGGGTAATGTGGACTTTATCAACGTCGTAGCTGGTAGTGGCACTGGGTTGGTCGTTACTTATCCGTACACATTCACCGCCACAGCCGCCACAACGGCTGCCGGTACTGCGACTTCAACTAATCCAAGCATCAATGCGATTATTGTTTACACTGGTGCAACGTGTGATGGTCATACAAAATTGAAAGCTGGTGCAACGCGCTCAGCTGCGGTTGTTGTCCAAGTTGAAAATGGTGGTGCAGGTAAATATTACTGCCAAACTGCTAACTAAAACGATCAAAGTTAGTTCAAAACCCGCTCCCTGGTGGAAGCGGGTTTTTTGCTAAAAAGAAGTGTGATATACTGTTTTCATTATGATTAAGTTTGATAGCCAATACACCAAATCGTCCATTAGCGACAAAGAAATGGAAACCATCCGACCGCAAGTTGAAGCGGCCCGCGATAAAATTATGAATGGGACGGGTGAGGGTAGCGAATTCCTCGGCTGGCGCGATTTACCGGAAAATTACGATCATGATGAATTCGCTCGAATCAAAGCAGCTGCTGCTCGAATTCGGGAAAATAGCGATATTCTAGTAGTTGTCGGCATCGGCGGCTCATTTTTGGGGGCTCGGGCGGTGATTAAATTACTTGGCGATGATCGTTCAGTTGATGTTTTGTTCGCTGGTGACAGTCTTGGATCAGTTGGACTAAGTAAAGTGCTCAAAAAACTCGAAGGTAAGAATTGGTCAATTAATGTTATTTCCAAATCTGGTACTACACTTGAACCAGCTTTAGCTTTTCGTATTTTACGAGAAAAGTTAATTGAACGTTACGGAGCAATTGCTAATCGTCGAATTTATGTAACAACCGACGCTAGTGATGGAACTCTTCACGATTTTGCAGTCAAGGAAGGTTATGAAAGATTTGTCGTACCAGATAACATTGCTGGTCGTTATTCAGTCCTAACGGCTGTTGGATTATTACCAATTGCGGTGGCTGGCGTCGATATTAACGCTCTTATGGATGGTGCTAAAGAAGCTAAAGGTCGATCGATAGCCGACGCGATGGATTATGCTGCGATTCGTAATATTTTATACAACAAAGGTTTGGGTGTCGAAATTTTAACTTGTTTTGAACCGAGTTTTTCCGGTGTAGCTGAGTGGTGGAAACAATTATTTGGCGAGAGTGAAGGTAAAAACCGACAGGGTATTCTTCCTTATCCGATGATCTGTACGACCGATCTTCATTCCCTGGGGCAGTATTGTCAGGACGGCAAGCGCCAATTTTTTGAAACTTTTGTTAACATTCAAGAAACACCAATTGAAATTATTATTCCCAAAGATGGCGCTAACAACGAAGATAAATTGGATTATTTGACTGGTAAAACACTATCCTTCATTAATCAACAGGCCTACGAAGCCACAGTACTAGCGCACGGTGAAGACGACATCCCAGTGATGTTAATTGATATTCCCAAACTAAACGCCTATGAAATTGGTTGTTTTATTTACTTTATGGAAATGTCTATTGCTCTGTCAGCTTACACTATGGGGGTAAATCCATTTAATCAACCTGGCGTCGAAACTTATAAAAATCATATGTCCCGCCTGCTTGGTCAAAGGAATTAAATGGCAGCAGCCATAGCAATTTTTGCGGCTCTAATTGGTGCAGCGTGCGGTTCATTTGTTGGTGCGCTAACCTGGCGAATGCATCGGAAAATGGATTGGGTAAAAAGTCGAAGTATTTGTGAACACTGCAAACATCAACTAGCGGTATGTGATTTAATACCAATTTTGTCATGGTTAATGTTGCGCGGTAAATGTCGTTACTGTCGAAAACCAATTGGTTGGTTAACGTTAATTCTCGAAATCAGTGTAGCGGCGGCGTTTGTTAGTTCTTATTTGTTTTGGCCATTGGGTGAAATTATAGTTGGTCATAATCTGGACTGGGGACAACTCGCGCTGTTCGGTATTTGGTTGGTGATTGTGGTGCTGATGTCAGCACTGTTCGTTTATGATGCACGTTGGCGATTATTACCGAATAAACTACTCTGGCCGCTAGTTGGCGTGGCAACAGTACTGAGCGTTTTTAGCAACATCTTTATCGAACAGTTGGAGTTGATTGATTTTTTGACTCAGATCGGTCTGGCGATGTTGCCAGTAGCAGGTATTTACGGTTTATTATATCTGATATCACGTGGTAAATGGATTGGTTTTGGTGATGTTAAGTTCGGCCTAGTAGTTGGACTGTTAGTCAATTGGCTAGGGGCAGTTTTGGTTTTGGCTGGCGCTAATCTAATCGGCACATTAGCGATGCTACCGTTACTTATCAAGCGAAAATTAACCATAAACAGTAAAATTCCATTTGGACCGTTTCTCATCCTAGCGACCTTTTTGATCTTTTTGTTTTTGCCGAACTTAACTAATTTAGTGGAAAAGTATTTCTTGTACTGATATTATGCTTATGATATAATGTGAGCATGAAAGAACGGGGGTTCACGATTATTGAGGTGGCATTATTCCTGGCTATTTCTGCCTCGTTGATATTGTTAACTGTTGGACTTTGGACAATGGTCTCGCGACAACGATTCCAAGATACGATGACGACATTACGCAATACGATTCAAGCTGAATATGAGGAAGTTAGGACTAACATTAACGAACGGGTGGGCACTAACGGTGTTGTTAAATGTCCCATCGATGGAACGATTGATCCGGGCGTAAATGTGACTGGCAACAGTAAATGTTTAGCGATTGGTAAATTAATTGAATTTGTACCAAATAGTCAAAATATCAAAATTAGTTATATAGTTTTGGTGGAGGATACGGATAATCGGTATTTTAATATGGGTGATGAATCTGCACTTCGCAGCATGGAATTAGCAGTTATTGGTGATAGTTCCAGTCTTTACGAGGTTAAAACAAGTGATCCCGCAATCATACCAAAAAACATCCAACTAGCGTGGGGTGGTGAATTTGCTACCAGTTGGACGATTCCAACTTCTGATATTGATAGTCCTATCAAGTCAAGTGGACTAGCTATTTTACACAGTCCAATCAGCGGTGCAGTGTTAATTTTCTCGTTCGCTTCATCCAATCCAGTTAGTGGTACTGGGATTCTTAATCTGACCACTGCTAAAGTTAATCAACCATTAGCGATTATGATTAAAAACGTTCAAGTTGGATTTAAGGGTGGAGCAATTTGTATCGATAGCGGATCTAGCTCAGTAGCTGCCCGATCGATTGTTCCAGCTGATCCATATTATGATTTCGGTAGTCCAACTTCACCATCCGTCGGAAGTTTAAGGAGTTTATGCGGCATATGAACAAGCATCAACGGGGTGATACTTTAGTCGAAGTGCTGATTGCAATCACAGTTCTCGGTATTATTGTGGGTGGTGTGATGGCGACAATGAATCGTTCGATGATCTCGATTCTGAATTCGGCAGAACGAACAGCAACCCGAGCGGATATTAATACTCAAACGGATCTACTGAACTATGTTTATCGTAATGACAAAACTAATTGGGCGATGATTATGAACTTAGCTTATGACGGTAACGTTGTTGACGGTAGCGCACCGACCGAAGCCACCAATCGTTGCCAACTGAATCCTGGCGGTGATGCGAGTAGCGCAGTGCCGGGTAGTTTTTATCTTGAACCAAATATTGAAATTGATAACAGCGTTTCTGGCATTACGGTGATCGATAACTTAATTGAAGAAATAAATGGTACGAACCGCATTCAACGAGCTGTTACTGGTCAAGGTGTCTGGATTGACGCAGTTTATTATAAACAGGACATGAAAACCAACCAACAACCATATATTGATTTCTATATTAAAGCTTGTTGGACGCCGCTCGGTAGTACTGCGGCAAATGTTGATAGTCAGAGCACCACAGTTGTTCGTATTTACGACTATGTTTTGGACAAAACTACAGCACTACTTAAAGTGCCCTGGACACCGCCGAATGATCCTTGTCCAAATAATAATAGTCAAGAATACGTTGTTGCTCGAACCGGTCGGTACAAATTGGAAGTTTGGGGTGCTCAAGGAGGACCCGGAAGCGACGGAGGTGTTAATTTTCCGGGAGGTTTGGGCGGATATTCTCGTGGAATAGTTAAACTCAATGCTGGTATTACACTAGTACTACACGTCAGTATTGGCTGCGCGGGTGGTGGTACTGCTATTACAGGTGAGACGACCTCTGGTGGTTGGAATGGTGGTGGTACGGGTCACTCGAGCGGCTGGGGTGCTGGCGGTGGTGGCGGTGCTACACATATAGCGTTAGTAGGTGGTACTCTGAATACTTTAAGTGGTAATCGAGACAAAGTGCTAATTGTCGCTGGCGGCGGCGCCGGAACTCTTGGTAAAAATGGTAAATTACCTGCAACAGGTGGTGCTGGGGGTGGTTGTAGTGGTGGTGTGGGCGTAAAGGGTGATGGTCCTAGTTCTAACCCAGAGGGCGGCGGCGGTGTTACTAGTGGTTGTGTTAACGGTATCCCGAGCGGTAGTGGTGGTAGCGGCGGGTCGGGTAATGGCGCTGGGGCATTTGGGCAAGGTGGAAATGGAAGTAGTGGTAACTCTACTGGCGGCGGTGGCGGTTGGTTCGGCGGTGGTGCTGGTATACCTGGCGGCGGCGGTTCGGGTTACGTTAATACTACTAACTTTAATTTTACAGATTATATAACTTGTCCTGGGGATGGTAGTGTTTGTAGCATCCCGCATCCCAGTGGCGGTGTTGAAATTGGTCAAACTGGTAACGGTTACGCAAGAATAACTTATTTGGGGCCATAATTATGAAACGACAACTTATTATTACCAAACAACATCAAGAAAAGGGTTTTACACTAGTTGAGCTGTCAATGTCGTTAATCTTTGTCGCTTTTATCATCTTGTTTTTAACATCGATGATGTTGAGTATTATGCAAACTTATAACAAGGGAATTTGGATCAGTCAAATCAATCAAGCTGGTCGTCAAATTAACGCTGATGTTATTGATCAAGTGCGATTTTCCAAAAATAACGCTACGATCAGTAATAGTCAACAGCGATTTTGTGTTGGAAACATCACATATCTGTGGAATACTGTTGATTCGACCATGAATCAGTACGCAGAAGAAACTGATCTGAGTACCACTAAGTTGCGATTAGTGCGTATCCTTGATAGTACTGGTAAATATTGTTATGGCAGCGAAATGCCGAGTCGTAACGATCCAGATATCGGTGCTCTACTCGGACCTGGTGTAGTTGTCCAAAAATTCGAAGTAGTGAGTGGTGTTACTGGGTTGTTGCGCATCCAGGCGGTCTTTTCGGCCGAAGGGATCAAAGATGATGATCATAGTGATCAACCACGTTACAACGCGGGCATTGGTCGTTGGCAATGTGGTCAAGTTGTTGAGGGTGTATTTAAAGCCAGCAAAAACCAATATTGTGCATTCGCAGAGTTTGATATAATAACATATAGGAGGTTAGAATAATGAACAAAGTAGGGGTAGGTACTAATAAAGAATCTGGTCAAGTATCAATTCTGACGGTTATCATATTTATTCTACTGTTTTCAGTGCTGGTAATTAGTTTTTCGCGCGTAATGGTCATGGCTTCACGCCAGACAGTTAATGACGAATTGGCCGCTTCTGCCAAAGCAGCTGCCGAAGCTGGTATCGAAGATGCCAAGCGTATTCTTAGTTACTGCGTGTCGGGGGGTCTGGGTTGTGGAATGTTAGATAAACCAATAGAGGAAAGTACTTGTACGGAAATTTCTGGTACTAGCTCACTGATGCACGCTTTGCAGCGGACAGCTTCCGGATCGAGTGTTAAAGTTGGCGATGGAGGTAATAATGAAGAATATCTCTGTCTTAAAATGACTATGATGACACCCGATTATCTAGGATCTCTGGATAGCAATGGTAGCGCGGAAGGTCGAAGTACATCAGTCATTATTCCACTTAGATTTTCCAGTGCGGATGGTACGTCTGTACCAGCAAAAACGATTCGTTTGCAATGGCACAGTACCAGCCGAGATGATGAAGGAAGTGCCGAACTGCTAGCTGGCAATAATCTACCGCCAATTAATCAATGGGGTAAAATGACCCCAGCTGTTTTGCGAGCAGAATTCGTAGCTGTTCCGATCGGCACGTTTACGATTGATAATTTGGTGGAGAATACACGCGCGGTGACACTTCGACCCAGTACAACTGAGGATGCTTTTGGCGCCGGAAAAATTTCAGATGCTTATAATCTTGATAGTTGGATAGCAAAAAATCAACCAAATGCAGCGACCGACTCCAAGATGTTTCTTATGCAAGTACGGTGTCAAAGTGGTGTTAGTAGTGATGGTTACGCTTGCAGCATTTCATTTACGATTCCAAAAGTTCCCGGTAGCGGGGGTACAAATTATTTGTTCGATACCGATCGATACGATTACTACTTGCGCCTACAAGCAATTTATCGAAATGCCCACTTTCGTTTATCAGCTAAAGATGCATCTGGCAACGATCTTTATCTTAATAATGTACAAGCTGCTGTCGATGTGACTGGTCGTGCTGGTGAATCATTAAAACGCCTGGGCGCTCGTCTTAACCCAGACAATAGTAGTGATGAAGGTCAATGGTGGCCAGATTACGCTGTTGATTCTGCGGGAAAGATTTGTAAAAATATGACGATTTTGGACAAAGCAGGTGCGGATAACTGCCGGGATTAACCGGGCGAAAATTGCGTGTTGAGGGGAAAGATTTGGGGCTTGGCGGGCAGACGGGCAAAACATCTAAAGTAACTTTGGATCACGATGAAACTGTTCATGCACTTTGCGTAGATGTGGGCTAGCCATGTGAGTGTAAATCTGGGTCGTTGAAATATCTTCGTGACCGAGCATTACTTGAATTGATCGAAGATCAGCTCCATTTTCTAGTAAATTAGTAGCAAAAGAATGTCGCAGTGTATGTGGTGAGACGTGTTTAATAATGCCAGCTTTGGCAGCATAGTGCGAAACGATACGCTGAACTGAGCGTGGTGTCAAACGACGATACTCACCCTTTTGATCACGAACTTTCTCATCATCATGATTAATTGCAATATTATGCGACTCGTTTAAAAAAAGAGGAATCGCAGTGTCGGTACGACTGTACAAATAATCGTGTAACGACTCGGCGGCCGCTTGACTAATAAAGACCAGACGATTTTTGTTACCTTTGCCGAGAACTTGAAATTCGCGACGTTTCAAATTAATATCACTGCAATTCAGCTGACAAAGCTCACTGACTCGCATACCACTGGAAAAAAGCAAGTTCAAAATTGCTTTATCACGTAAGTAATTTTTATCTTTAATTTCAACAGCTGCCAAAAGTTGCGCCATTTCATCTAACGTCAAATAGGAAGCAGTAGTTCTTTTTTCCTTGGTCGCCAACTCAATTTTATTAGAATCATAAGTTACAATATCCCGTTTACTGCAATATTTTAAAAACCCTCGCAAAGCGATCAAATGATAATTTTGCGTGACAGGTTTCAAACGACGATTGTGATCATCAGTGAAACGATTGAGCCACAATCGATACTTTCGAATTAATTCACCATCGATCTCCTCAACTAAAATATTACCAGCAAAATCCACCAATCGATTTAAATACAAATTATAATTACGCGCAGTGTTGGGCGAGTGAGGATGTTTCAGTTCAACATCTTCAATAAAATCCATAATCAGATCGGATAAATAATGTCTTTTTTGGATAGTCATAACCGTATTATAGCATGTTCATCAATGTCGTACAATATTATTAAAATAACATTTTGCGACATCCCAAACAGATTTACATACACGAAAACTTTTGGTACAATATTCTCAATTAATAGAAAGGATTTAACGTGGCGAAAAATACCACCAAAGATTATGACGCAAAACTAAACAAAACGGTTTTTAGTGTTAAACATCAACGCACTTTTTGTATGATTAAACCAGATGGGGTAATGCGTGGGTTAATTGGCGAAATCATTCGCCGAATTGAAAAAGCTGGTCTCAAAGTAGTTGCGATGAAAATGATTATCCCAACTGAAGAATTAATCAAAAAACACTACCCAACGAGCGATGAAGCTTGGGTTGCTCGTCTGGGCGTCAAGGCCAAGAAAGGACTTGAGGGTTCGCCGTTGACTGCTAAAGATGCTTATGGTACTGATAATGACAAAGAATTGGGCGATAGTGTGGTAGTTAGTCTTATCCAATACATGCAATCTGGTCCAGTCGTAGCGATGGTTGTTGAAGGTATCCAAGCTATTAATATGGTGCGCAAATTAGCTGGTCCAACCCTACCATTTATGGCTGAAATGGGCACAATTCGCGGAGATTTTAGCGTTGATAGCCCATTAGTGGCTAACATTGAGGGTCGTTCAATTCATAATCTGTTTCACGCTAGCGAGAACCCAGTCGAAGCTGAAAACGAAATCAAATTATGGTTTGACGGTGAGATAATCTGTGATTACAGTCTCGGCAATGATGACATAATGTATTGCAAACATTATTAGAATGAGAATCCTTTTCATCTGTCAGCACAACCTAGGGCGCAGTCAGATTGCGCAAGCGTTTTTTAATCACTTAACAGACACAAATAACGCTAAATCGGTCGGTACTTCTGTTGGCATGTATCCAGAAAAAACCTTAGGTGAATTCAAGGAAGAAACACGGGCCACAAAAGTAATGCGCGAAGTTGGTCTGGACCTGACCAAAGCACCACTTCGCCAAATAACACCAGCGTCAGTGCGGGGAATTGGCCAGATTATTAGTTTTGTGTCGCGCGCTGAACTACCAGAATGGCTACAAAACGACGCTAGAGTACAGATTTGGCTGGTGAAAAATTATCCAGCACAAGATATGGAGACCGTACGACGACAGCGCGACGAGATCCTTAGAGGGGTGCGCAAACTAGTGAAAACTGGTAAAATATCTAATATGGCCCAGTAGCTCAATGGATAGAGTCCCTCACCTTCTGTGCCCCGGTAGCTCAATTGGATAGAGCAGTTCCGTCCTAAGGAAAAGGTTGCCTGTTCGACTCAGGCCCGGGGTACCAGGTGAGGGATCCTAAGCGAAGCCCAGCACTTGTTTCTACGAAACAGGTGCTGTGGGAGAAGGTTGTACGTTCGACTCGTACCTGGGTCGTCGTTGTGGTATGATGTTCTTATGGCTAAATTAGAATTTTCTGGCCAACATGCGGACGAAACGGTGTTATTCGTTTTTCGTCAGCACATTATTGCTATGCGCAAGGGCTTTTATGGTTTGCTGATTTCGTTTTGTCTGGGTTCAGTTCCGTTTTTAATTTGGTCTAGTAATGTCAAACTGCTCTGGGGTTCGTTGATCGGTCTTGTTTTGGGTTTTATTATTCTTTTTTATCATTGGATGATCTGGTATTTTTCAATTTTTATTGTTACTAACGAACGAATTCGTCAAAATTCGCAAAGAAGTTTATTCGGTAAAAGTGTTATTGATCTAAATCTTTCCAAAGTTCAAAATATCAGCTACAATATTCCTGGCTTCGTCGGCGAGTTTCTAAATTTTGGAACTATTGTTCTACAAACAATAGTCGGCGATATGATTATTAACAAAGTCTCTCACTGCGAGCGGGTCTACGATGCGCTGTCGGATGCTGTTCATAATGCTGGCGGTGGACAGAAAGATAAATTTGATAACACGGAAATTATTAGTAGGGAGGAATAAAGATGAGCAAAGTCAAAGAAAGAGTTACTATGGTTGGTCAAAAAATTACCAACAAATTACCAGACAAATTAAAACGTAATCGGAAAAAAGAACCGCCCGCACGTATCACTAATGACACTGTGAGTGAACATCGTGAAAAAATTTTAGCCGATGGTCGTAAATTCAAATATCCATTTCAATATACCAAGCACAAAATCATCGTTAATACTATCATTGTTGTAATTATTACAATAATTTCCTTCGGTGGTTGGTTGTGGTACATGTTATATCAAAAGCAAGCAACTAGCGATTTTTTCTATAGCGCTGCCAAAATATTGTCTTTGCCAGTAGCTAATGTTGATGGTCAAAGTGTATCGTATGCCGATTATTTGCGACGTGTGCGCTCGGCCATCTTTTACAAAGAGAATCATGAAAAAGTTAATTTTGATACCCAAAATGACCAACAGGAACTCAATTATCTAAAACGTGAAGAACTCAACAAAGCTGAGCGAATGGCCTATGCTACCAAAATTGCTAAATCCAAAGATATTACAGTTTCGAACAAAGAAGTTGATACAGAAATCGACGCTAATCTAAAGACTAGTAGTGGTGAAACTATGACCCGGAGCGATTTTGAAAACTATGTATTAAAACGTTTTTATGGTTGGACGATGAGTGATTATCGTACTGAACTGCAAAATCAGTTGCTTGAACGGAAAGTAGCTTTCGCAGTTGATACAGCAGCCAGAAACAAGATTGCTGAAGTCGAAACACGTCTCAAGGCCGGCGACGATTTTGGAACAGTAGCACGTGAGATGAGTGATGATGAAATAACGCGCGAAATTGGTGGTGGTGTCAGTGCCCAAGTCGGTGATACCGACCCCAACGGTCTAATCGTTGTAGCACGTGGGCTAAATAGCGGTGTGGTTTCAGGTATTATTCAAGGTGTTGATGGTTATTATATCGTGAAACTTAACTCAAAAACGGATGATTCAACTAAATACTTAATGATCAAAGTTACCCTTAAACGATTTAACGACGACTTTAATGAACTGCGTAGGGCAGGTAAAATCAAGGAATATATCAAAATACCAAAATTCGACGATGCTGAAAAATAACAAAAAATACCAATAGACAACTTGCGTCAGGTGTTAATCTTTGATAAAATATCCGGGAGATTCGCATAAAATGGGCTCGTAGTGAAGCTGGTCTATCACGCCTCCCTGTCACGGAGGAGATCGCCGGTTCGAATCCGGTCGAGCCCGCCACTTGAAAGCGGAACGCCCCGTAAGGAGTCGTTTTAGTTTTGAGCCAAATTTGCTATAATCTTCTTATGCCACCTTAGCTCAGCTGGCTAGAGCACCGCTTTCGTAAAGCGGGGGTCCCGAGTTCGAATCTCGGAGGTGGCTCCATGCGGGTGTAGTACAACGGTAGTATGCGACCTTCCCAAGGTTGAGACCGGGGATCGTCCCCCCGCATCCGCACCACAAAGAAAGTAAAGTGCAGTATGAAAATCAAGAATACCCTTCGAGAAGCCGCCAAGAGCCGCACCTTCGTTGCACTCTGGGTGTTAATGCTAGTTCAGGTTGTCGTATTAGTAATCTTGATATCAATGAACGTATATTCTAGGCAACTACAAATTCCAATACGTTTTGATGCATTTTCGATTGAAAAATATTTCCGCGACCAGTGGTTCTACCTGTTTAATTTTATAATTTTTGGTGTTATGGTATTTTTCCTTAATGGTTTGATTAGTTTAAAGATTTTAGATATCAAGGGTCGCCAATTAGCACTTAGCTTCTTGTGGGTAACAATAGTAATTTTGTTCATCGCGACGGTTTTGATGGCGGCTATTCTCAAAATTGCAGGAATTCAGTAATGACTGACATTGAAATACCTCTGTTCAAAAAGCGTAACGGCAAACGCACGCGCAGATATCGTTTTTTTGAAATTTTACCTGGGGCATTATCAATCGGTGCTATCGTGATTCTAATAGTCCTCAGCATCCTAGTCCCGATTTGGGCATCAGTTTACGTGCTGACCATAGTATTATTTATGTTCGTGCGGGCAGTTGGCATCGCTTTTCGCACCATCCAGGGCAGAGTAATATTAAGAAAAACTGAAAAAATTGATTGGTCAAAATGGTTAACTGAATTAGAAAATCCAACCAAATTTATCGAAAAACGACAGAAAGATTTACACTCGCGCAGATTTGGTTTGCATCAGCACGTGTTAAATTTACAACATTTGTGTGAAACTAAAAACGAATTTCCTCGTCCTAGCCAGATTTACCATGGCGTGATTATTGCGCTCTATAATGAAAGTTATGATATCCTCGGTTCGACGCTAGCAACGCTCTATGAGAGTGACTATGATCCGAAACGTTTGTTCGTAGTAATCGCTTATGAGCAGCGTGGCGGAGAGGCGGCTAAGCAGACCGTGGCCTCTGTTAGAAAGGACTACGAAGGCAAATTTGCTGATCTCTTAACTATTGAGCATCCTGATAATATACCAGACGAAGTGATCGGTAAGGGATCCAACATTACTTTTGCTGGTCGGCACTTTGCGGAATATATTAAGAATAAAAAAATCAATCCTGATGATGTAATTATTACAACACTAGATTGTGATAATCGACCACACGCGAAGTATTTTTCGTACTTAACGTATGAGTGGATTATGACACCAAACCGTCAACGTGTAGCTTTCCAACCGATTGCTCTATTCACCAATAATATTTGGGATGCACCAGCACCAATGCGGGTAATCGCTGTATCAAACTCGTTCTGGAACATGATTAGTACAATGCGTCCACATATGCTCAGAAATTTTGCTTCACATGCGCAAGGTCTGTCAGTATTGATCGGCATGAACTTTTGGTCAACGCGCACTATTGTCGAGGACGGGCATCAATATTGGCGATCTTTTTTCTATCTAGATGGTGATTACGAAGTCATACCACTGCGCATTGGCGTTGGTCAGGATGCGGTATTGTCCAAGACTTATCGTAAAACCCTTAAAGCGCAATTTGTCCAACTAAGACGCTGGGCCTATGGTGCGAGCGATATAGCCTATGTAGCAAATAATTTGCTAAAAAAAGACAGAAAAGTTGGTTTTTTCACTGGTTGGTCGCGTTTCTTCCGATTACTAGAAGCTCACCTAACACAAGCGTGTATTGCTCCAATCGTAGCTATCGGAGCATGGGTGCCACTCTATCTTAATTCAGAAGCAGCTCATCGTACAATTATTGCTAATGATCTACCCCTAGTAGTAGCGCAAATTCAACAGATCGCTATTATCGGTCTGATGGTTACGGTCTGTGTGAGCGTCACCATGTTACCACCGCGTCCCAAGCGCTATAAAAAATCAAAGGGAATTATGATGATTCTACAGTGGATTCTGATGCCGATTAACGCTATCGCGTACAGTAGCGCCAGCGCTTACACTGCCCAGTTTCGCCTCTTGCTCGGTAAATACATAGAAAAGTTTGATGTAACTGAAAAAGCGATAAAGAAATAATTAAATAAATACCTTCAATAAAGAAAAAATGACAAGATACTCAATTTTACCCCATGTTTTCTAAAAACCCACCTCTTTAATTCTTTCGAATCGGTGGGGTGGGGTAAACTTCTAGCCTGTTAGGGTCTATTTAGTTTTTGTACCGTTCCTTAGATACTTTCGTAGTAAATGTGGAACTGGGACAACTTAGAAGTCATTTGACCTCTGTTGCTTGAACTTCTGTTCATTGCGTTTAACATTATAGCAAATCTTGTCAAATGTGTCAATGATAGGTTTCACGTGAATTTATATCATAAGTGATATAAATCTCGTCATTATGGTCCAAAAAATCCGTGGAAAACTTTGGAAAAGTGTGGAATAACAGAGAGAAAACACACTGAAACAATACGACTGATTATCATACTCAAACTGTTAAAAAACTGTGGAAAATAAACATAATCTCTTTGAAATTTCGAAAAAATCACTCACTATTGCTTTTTTCCCTATTTGCTATACAATATAAGTATAACCATTAACACATTCTCAAGTGGGGAGGGGGTAGAATGGAACAAAGACCAATAAACGTGATGAGTGAGATCGGCAAGTTACGGGCAGTACTACTGTGTCGCCCGGGTGCTGAGTTGGAAAATTTGACGCCAGACACCCTGCAGGAGTTGTTGTTTGACGATATTCCGTATCTGAAAGTGGCACAAGAAGAACATGATCGTTTCGCAAATTTATTAAAAGAACGTGGTGCTGAAGTGTTATATTATGATGCGTTAACTGCGGAAGCACTGGCCGACGAATCTGTGCGTGAACATTTCGTGGATGATATGTTACGCAGTTCGAAACAGTCTGATAGACGAGTTAGTTCGGCGCTAAGGGATTATTTGTTGTCGATGGACACGCACTCGATGGTGCGCCAAATTATGGCTGGTGTGCGTAAAAAAGATATCAAAATCGCTTTCGAAAATTCGACCAGTTTAGAGGCCATGGTGGAATGTGGCGGCGAAAAATTTTGTGAAAGTGGCTATCCATTTTATCTAGATCCGATGCCGAATCTGTATTTTTCGCGCGATTATGCAGCAGCAATTGGTCATGGCATGACGATCAATCACATGCATTTTCCAGCGCGGCGGCGCGAGAGTTTGTTCATGAAATACATTTTGGAACATCACCCGCGTTTCAAGGATCAGGATGTGCCGATTTGGTACGATCGCGATCAGAGGTGGTCGATTGAGGGTGGTGATGAACAAGTATGGAATCGAGAAACCGTAACAATTGGCCTTAGTCAGCGAACGCAACCGGGCGCGATCGAACAGATGGCGACAAAACTACTGGCCGAGAGCGATTTCAAACGCGTCGTAGCGCTGGAAATTCCGAAAAGTCACGCACTGATGCACCTTGATACAGTTCTTACTGTGGTTGATTATAATAAATTTACTATCTTTCCGAGTATCATGGATAAACTGGGTGAAATGAACATTTTTGTTCTTTCGCGACGTGACGATGGTGAAATAAATATTGAGTATCGTGAAAATCTGATGGATGTCATCCGCGAAGTGATGGGTCGCGATGATATTGATTTAATACCAACCGGCGGTGGTGACCAGATTGCCAGCGAGCGTGAGCAGTGGAACGATGGCAGCAACACCCTAGCGATCGCACCTGGGGTGGTGGTGACATATGACCGCAACTACGTATCGAACCAACTCATGCGCGAACATGGACTGGAAGTTCTAGAAATTCCCGGCGCCGAATTGGGACGCGGACGCGGCGGACCACGATGCATGAGCATGCCACTAGTCAGGGAGGAAATATGAGCGATCTGCGCGGACGATCGTTCTTGACATTGATGGATTATTCGCCAGAGGAAATTCAGTTATTATTAGATACGGCGGCTGATCTGAAGCGCACGAAACAGGCCCACATCCCGCACGCAACTCACAAGGGTAAATCAATTGCGCTACTATTTGAAAAAACCTCGACGCGCACGCGTTGCGCTTTTGAAGTGGCGGCTGCGGACCTAGGCATTAACGCGGTGTATCTGGGGCAGGGAGAAACACAATTCGGCAAGAAAGAATCGACCGAAGACACAGCGCGAGTTCTGGGGCGCATGTTTGACGGTATTGAGTTCCGCGGTTTTGCCCATCAAACAGTCAAGGATCTAGCGGAATTCTCCGGCGTACCGGTTTGGAATGGTCTAACTGACGAATTTCATCCGACGCAAGTGCTGGCGGACTTTCTGACAATTATTGAACACACGGGCAAATTAAAGGGGTCGAAACTGGTGTTTGTTGGCGACGGCAGCGACAATGTGTCGAATAGTCTGATGATCGGGGCGGCAAAAATGGGTGTACATTATGTGATAGCTACCCCAGATTCTTTGCAGCCACCGGCCGAATTGATTGAAAAAGCCAAACAACTCGCCGAGAACAGTGGTGGTTCGATTAATATCACCAGTGATCTAATGGCGGCGGTCGATGGAGCGGACGTCCTTTACACTGACGTTTGGATGTCAATGGGCCAAGAAGATCAAATGGCCGATCGAATCGAAAAACTGCGTAACTACCAGGTCAACATGGACGTGGTTCGGGCGACGCACAATCCGAATGTTAAATTTTTGCACTGCCTACCGGCCTTCCATGATCAAAACACAGTCATTGGGCGCGAAGTTTACGAAAAGTTCGGACTTGGCGAAATGGAAGTGACCGACGAAGTTTTCCGCAGCCCTCACAGCATCGTTTTCGACCAGTCAGAAAATCGTTTGCACACGATCAAGGCCTTGATGGCTTTAACGTTATAATTTTATAAGGGAGGCGCTAGACAACAGATCATAATGATGTCAAAAAAACAACAATCGGTAAAAACAATTTACTATAAGAAAGGGGTAAGGATGGCAACAAAAAATATAATAAAACGGGCTAGGGGTCGGCTCAAAATGCCGCGCCTAGGGCTGTTGTCACTATCGGCGCTGGTGATGGGTAGTGTTATCGGCAGTGGCATTTTCAATTTAATGAAAGAGATGGCGATCGATTCTAGCATCATGGCTGTTATCATCGCGTGGGTAATTGCTGGTATCGGCATGGGCGCGTTGGCGTACAGTTTTTACAATTTGAACAAAAAACGACCAGAGTTGGAGGCGGGAGTTTATAGTTATGCCGAAGCTGGTTTTGGCAAATTCATGGGTTTTAACAGCGCGTGGGGGTACTGGATTTCGGCGTGGATTGGTAATGTGGCTTATGCGACCATGACGTTTAGCGCGCTGGGATACTTTTTCAGCATATTCGGTGACGGATATAACTTAGCGGCAGTTATCGGCGCTTCCGTCGGATTGTGGCTGGTTGCAGCGCTGATTATGAGCGGTATCAAAAACGCCAGTTTCATGAATATTATCGTGACAGTTGCGAAGTTTGTACCTTTGGTTATCTTTGTTATTGCACTGATCGCGGCTTTTAAACTCAATATTTTCCGCGGCGACCTGTGGGGCGAAGCTATGAAAAACGGTGCGGTTCAATGGAGCGAACTACTAAATCAAGTCAAGGGCACGATGCTCGCAACGGTGTTTGTGTTCATTGGCATCGAGGGCGCAGTGGTGCTAAGTGGGCGCGCCGACCAGAGTAAAAATGTCGGCAAAGCGACGGCGCTTGGTTTCGTAACGGTGTTGGCGCTGTATGTTTTGATCACGGTGCTGTCGTTTGGCGCAATGACATCTGGCGACATGGTGAATCTGTCAGAACCGGCGATGGGCGGTTTGCTGGAATCTATCGTTGGTAAATGGGGCGCGGTGTTAATCAATATTGGTGTGATTGTGTCGGTGGTCGGAGCGTGGCTGGCTTGGACATTGTTCGCGCTGGAGCTACCGTATCGCGCGGCCAAGCGGAGCGTATTCCCGAAAGTTTTTGCCAAAGAAAGCAAAAAGGGCGTGCCGTGGCTGTCACTACTGGTCACAACTATCGTGACGCAAGTTTTCGTGTTTTCGTTCCTTATCAGCGATCGACCGTATAATTTGATGTTTAGTTTGTGTGCGTCGATGATCTTGCTACCGTATCTGTTTTCTGCACTGTTTCAGCTCAAAGAATCGTGGAAAGAAAAACGTGGCACGGCTGGACGCGGATGGAACATTACGGTCGGCCTAGTTGCGGTAATCTATGCGGCCTGGCTACTGTACGCGGGCGGTTTGGAGTACCTCCTCACCATGGTAATTTTATATGCGGTTGGCCTACCTATTTATATCTGGGCACGCAAGGATCACGGTTCTAAGACCATATTCAAGACTTGGGAGGGTGTTATAGCCGTGGCGCTGATTGCGATTGCGATTTACGGCGTGTATTGGATGGCCACGGGTGGCTACGCCACGCTAGTTGGTTAAAATTTAGAAAGGATAAAGGCGAGCAAGTGAGCAGAATCGTAATCGCTCTTGGTGGTAACGCGCTCCAGATTGATGGTGCGGCAACGGCTGAAGAACAAAAGAAAGTTGCCAGTCTGACGGCGAAAAGGTTGATTAGTTTGGTTGAGGCTGGACATGATCTGATAATCGGTCATGGTAACGGACCACAGGTCGGTGCGATTTTGCTCCACGAAGAAAATTGCGCAACTGCCGCGGCGCCAAGCATGCCGCTGGAAACCGACGGCGCCATGAGTCAGGGCCAAATTGGCTATTGGCTGCAACAGGCGATTGGTGATGAACTGCGCGCTCGAAATATCGACAAAGACGTCGCGACGGTCGTTACGCAAACAGTAGTTAACCGTGACGACCCGGCGTTCTTGGACCCCAGTAAACCGATCGGCCCGTTCTATGACGAAGCGACAGCGCAAAAATTGGCCACCGAGCGTGGCTGGACGGTCAAAGAAGATGCTGGTCGCGGTTGGCGAAGGGTAGTGCCTAGTCCGCGACCGGTGAATATCGTCGAAAAACGCGTCGTTCGCGGTCTGGCGGACAGCGGCGTGTTGGTGATCGCGACCGGCGGCGGCGGAGTGCCGGTATTTGACGACAACGGTGATTTAGAGGGCGTTGACGCGGTAATCGATAAAGATTTTGCCGCGGCTCTGCTGGGTCGAATAGTCGACGCATCCATATTGTTGATTCTGACGGCAGTCGATGCGGTGGCCATCGGTTACAATACCGATCACGAAACACCACTCAACGAAGTGTCGTTGTCAGAATTACAACAACACATAGATGCGGGCGAATTTGCACCTGGCTCAATGTTACCCAAAGTACAAGCGGCCATGGAATTTGTTCAATTCCGCCCTGAAAACGTTGCAATTATTACATCAATCGAACAAGCCCAAGCCGCCCTAGAAGGCAACGCTGGTACCACGATCCGTACTTAATCTCAAGCATCTCTTTTTTGAAAAATTAACGCACTAACGGCTAATGTTAAAATTGTATAAGAACCTAGTCCAATAACGCCGCGCAAAAAATCGGAGCACGGCTCTTCTTTCTTCGTGATCGAGCAGACGCTAGAACTACTAGGATCAAAAACCTGGTCGAAAAACCCTTGTGGCATCCAGTTGTTAATTTCGGGTCCATGCTCCCAACCAAATACCATATTGATTAAAGCCGTCAGGATTAGAACCATACTAATCCCTAATAAAATTGCACCAGTAGAATTTCTGATAATCCAAGCAAAACCGAACCAAATTGCACTACTGAGTGTAACGGCCAAAACTGGTGCTAGACAGTTAGTTGCGAAATCCTGCGTTAGTGATGCCCATAAACCAACCTCAGTTATTCGACCACTCTGAAAGCACCAGACAATAACGAACGCTAGAATTTGCAGAACGAAGGTTAGTGTTGCTATCAAAGCGAGCGTGAAAATCAGTTTGGCGACGAACAATTTAAAACGACGTGGCGTAGCCATCAAAGAACTCTTAATTGTACCAGACACATATTCGTTCGTCACGAGCAGGACCGCCAAAATCCCAACGATTATCTGGAACATAATCGGTATTGCACCATTCACAGAAGACCAGAGAACCTGCACAGTATCTCGATGATACCGCGCAACATCTTGGTATGTGTTGATATCGGAAAGTGACTTCGCATTTAACAAGTTTTGTACTGATACGAGCGCCAGTGCAACGAAAATCAAGATACCAAAAATACACAAAAGCCGAATCGACCTGAGACTGCGCGCTTTGATGAATTCAGATTTTAATAGTTTCCACATATTATTTTCCCCCTTCAGCTTCGCTAAATTTAGGTAGTTCGCCAGCTCTAAATTCTACCTCCTTGGCGGTCAACTTAATAAACGCCGCCTCAAGAGTTTTTGTTTCGGTTTTTCTTAAGATTTCTTTTAGCGTACCAGTCATAATAATCTTGCCACGACCAATAATAATCGCCCCGTCAACTGTGTGTTCGACCTCACTCATCAAGTGCGACGAAATAAGTACAGTGTGCCCAGCCGCTGCGTAAGCTTTGCAGAATTCGCGTACACAAATGATTCCCTCTGGATCAAGACCGCTGACTGGCTCGTCGAGGATGAGATATTTCGGTTCACCCAAAATCGCTGCAGCGATACCTGCACGCTGTGTCATACCGAGACTAAATTTTCCGACTGGTTTTTTTGCAACATCAGTTAAACCAGTCAATTCTAAAACTTCATCAATGCGGTTTCGTGGAATACCAGCCACAACCGTCAAAAATCTCAAATGTTCCCGTAAAGAACGATTTTTGTGAAAATTCGTACCGACTATAGCGCCCACGACTCGTAGCGGATCTTTTAATTCAGTGTAATTCTTACCGTCAATTTTTACCTCACCAGCTGTGGGTTTTTCCAATCCCAAGATAATATTCATAGTCGTCGTTTTACCCGCACCGTTTGGGCCAAGAAAACCAATAACTCTACCTTCGGGAATCGCTACAGAAATATTGTCAACCGCAACCTTTGAACCAAATTTTTTTGTGAGGTTTTTAATGATAATCACGATAACCCTCCAATCTACTTGGTGGGTCGACAGGGGCTTGAACCCCGGACCTCGTCCACGTCAAGGACGCGCTCTAGCCAACTGAGCTACCGACCCCCAGTCGAGAATATTATACCAAACTTTTTCAAAAAGTGATAAAATAGATGTCATGAGACGGATTTTTCACTTGACACACACGACGACCCCTCGGGGTTAAATACTTTTACTTTATTAGAAAATCAAGCAAATTATCAAGGCAAGGAGAGAATATGAACGAAGAACAACTTTCTAACATCAGACACAGTTTGGCGCACGTTCTAGCGGCGGCGGTGCGGCGAATTTATGGGGTGAAAAATGTAAAATTGGGTATCGGTCCGGTGATCGAAAACGGTTTTTACTATGATTTCGATCTTGGTGATATCAAAATTTCCGAGGATGATTTACCGAAAATTGAACAAGAAATGCAGAAAATTATAACCGAAAAACAAGAATTCATTGGCGAGGAAAAATCGTTGGACGAAGCTGCGAGGTGGGCAAAGGAAACCGAGCAACCATACAAAACGGAACTAATAAACGACCTAAAGGGGGAGGGCGCGACCATCACGTTTTACACCAACGGCGATTTTACTGACCTCTGTCGCGGTGGTCATGCAGCCAATACGAGCGAGATTCCAGCGGATGCTTTTAAATTAACCAAGGTAGCTGGCGCATATTGGCGTGGCGATGAAAAAAATACCATGATGCAACGAATCTACGGTGTGGCGTTCGCGACGGGCGTCGAGTTGGAAAAATATCTGAAACAACAAGAAGAGGCAAAAGAACGCGATCATCGCAAGTTGGGTCGTGAGTTGGATTTGTTCGTGATTAGCGACATGGTTGGGGCTGGTCTACCTCTGTTCACGCCGCGTGGTACGGTACTACGCGAAGAGTTGGCGCGTTATTCTAACGAACTGCGCGAACATTATGGTTTTAAAAAAGTCTGGACGCCGCATATCACTAAAACAGCGCTGTACGAAAAATCTGGTCACTGGGCAAAATTTGGAGGTGAACTTTTTCTGGTAGAATCACAAGAAACCGACGACAAGTTCGCCATGAAACCAATGAACTGTCCGCACCACACGCGAATTTACGCGTCGCAAGCGCGGTCGTATCGCGATTTACCGATACGATATTTGGAAACCACAACGGATTATCGCGATGAAAAATCAGGTGAATTGGGCGGTTTGAGTCGCGTGCGCGCTTTGACGCAGGACGATAGTCACATTTTCTGTCGGCAGGATCAAATCGAGACCGAAATTAATATCCTAATGAACGCGGTTGATCAATTATACAAAACAGTCGGTATGAAATTGCGGGTTCGTTTGTCATATCGCGATGATTCTGACGCCTATCTTGGTGACGTGAAGTTATGGGAAAGTGCCCAAAAACAACTAAAGGACGCAGTAGTGACCGCGGGTTTGGATTTCTACGAACAGGAAGGCGAAGCGGCTTTTTACGGGCCGAAAATTGATTTTATGGCTACCGACGCTATTGGTCGCGAGCATCAATTAGCTACAGCGCAACTCGACTTTGTTCAACCTGAACGCTTTGAATTGGAATATTCGACCGAGAATGGAAACATTGCGCGACCGGTGATGATCCACTGCGCTTTGTTGGGTTCAATCGAACGATTTCTATCTGTTTATATCGAACATACCGCTGGCAAATTCCCAATTTGGTGTGCGCCGGAGCAATTGAGAATTATCACTGTTAATGACAACAAAAACGTTGTAGATTTCGCAACAAAACTTAACGAAGCAGCGTTTGAAAACGGCATACGAACGACTATTGATGATAGTAATAATTCAATTGGTAAAAAAATCCGTGTGGCGGAAACTTGGAAAGTACCATATTCGGTCGTAATCGGCGAGAAAGAAGTCGAAAGCGGGAAATTGCCACTACGCATTCGTGCAGATTTGGTAGCGAATAACGCAGCTAAGCATGTTTACACATCAGAAGAGATAATTAAGTCTATTACCAACGAAGCCCGCAGCCGAGTAAGTAAATCATCATTATGAGCAACAAACCGATTATCGCGGTGGATATTGATGACGTGCTGACGGTCCTTGCGCCGAAAATTATTGAGTATAGTAACAAAAATCTGGGCTGTAATTTAACACTGGACGATTACGATGATTGGTGGGCCAAAATGTGGGGAGTGGATGTCGACGAAACGATACGCAGAGCGCAAATGATTTTTGCCGATCCTGAAATTTATCCTAATCTGTCCGTAATGCGTGGTGCTCAATCCGCATTGGACAAGTTGACCACTCGTTACAAGATAGTTGTGCTGACTTCGCGACCGCTGTTTATACTAGATACGACAACAACTTGGATTAATCGAAATTTTCCAATGATAGAAGAGATTTTCCTATCGGGCAACTACGACAACCCCGATCGACATTCAGGCAAGCGGAACAAGGGTGATATTGTCAAAGAAATTGGCGCGATGTATTTTATTGACGACCAACCCAAACACACTAACGCGGCGGCAGAACGCGGCATTGAAAGTATATTATTCGGTGATTATGGTTGGAATCGTGACGTAGAAATCGCACCTGGCGTGACGCGCGTGGCTGACTGGGGGGGGGTAGCAGATTACTTTGGAGTCTAACATGAATGATCCGAATTTTCGCGAGCGAGTTTATGCAGTGGTGGCGCAAATTCCGTACGGTCGTGTAATGACTTACGGTGATATCGCGGCTGTTTGCGGGCAAGCATACGCGGCGCGGATTGTTGGCGGGCTGGCGCATTTCGGCGACCCAGATTTGCCGTGGCAGCGGGTGGTTAATCGGTTTGGCGGTCTGGCAAGCGGCTACCCAGGTGGCAAAGAGGGTCACAAGAAGGATTTAGAAATCGAGAACGTACCAATCAAGGATTTCAAAATAGTGGATTTCGAGGAACGACGATGGATTCCCGACCTCTGATTGTGATTGTTGGCCCAACAGCCAGTGGCAAAACAAACTTGGCGATTAAATTAGCAAAAAAATTTAACGGTGAAATTATTTCGGCAGATAGTCGCGCGATTTATAAAGGTATGAATATTGGCACAGCTAAACCAACCCCCAACGAACAAAAGAAAATCAAACACTGGGGTATCGATTTAGTCGAACCAGATGAACGTTTTACTGTGGCGGATTTTCAAAAGTACGCTAACGCTAAAATCGAAGAAATTAGAGCACGCGGCAAAATCCCGTTCCTGGTGGGTGGGTCGGGTCTATATATTGATAGTGTGATTTTTGACTATGAATTCAATAACGACGCGAACCCGGATTTGCGCGTTAGATTGAACAAAATGACGATAGAAGAATTGCAAAAATATTGTAAAAATAACAACATTCTACTACCGGAAAACCATAAGAACAAACGCTACTTAATACGTGCTATTGAACGGGAAAATGTTGTAAAAAATAATCGCCAAAAAATCCGCACCGACACCCATGTCGTGGGGATCACAATAGACCAAGACGAATTAAAAGAGCGTATCAAAATCCGCACTGAACAAATGTTTTGTGATGAGTTGTACGACGAGGTGAAGAATCTAACAACAAAATATTCCTTTGATTTAGAATCCATGAAATCGAATATTTATCCGATTATACACCGCATGCTGAATGGCGAAATTTCGTGTGATGAGGCGATGATACTTGTTCAAACTGATGATTGGCACTTAGTGAAAAAACAAATGACCTGGTTTCGACGCAACCCAGAGATTAAATGGCTGGAGTTGGTTCATGCGGAAAACTACCTATCAGAAATAATTACAACGGGTAAAACAACGAGGAGTAGCACATAAATGAAAAAAGTTATAATTTTTGACTTGGACAACACTCTTGTCGACCTTGATTTCGAGACGATGGACTGTCACGATGATTTCATGGATTTATTGGGGTTGGACTTGTCGAAAAAGACAGAAGTGATTAGTGAAATAATGAATTTCTTTAGAGCGTTCGATAAACACTTTAGTGGTAAAGTAGTTACTATGCGAGAGACTAAAAATTTGTTACGGGGGGGGGTATGTCCTTTTGTCAAAAAGTATAATTTGTCGATAGATACGGTGATACGTGCTCTTTTTGACGCAACTATAGGGGCGGCGAGAGAAATTGATGGCGCAAGTGAAATTCTGACTTATTCAAAAAATAAAGAGTACACACTAATTATTTTAACGAATTGGTTTAAATATGTGCAAATTGGTAAGTTAAAATTAATTGGTCTGGATAAGTTTTTTGACGAAGTTATTTGCGTGGACGGAAATTACCTAAAACCAAATGTGAAATCATTAACTACGATTCTATCAAAATTCAGGGCAGAGGATTGCGTATTAATTGGAAACGGTTACGAAAAAGATATTATCTTGGGCGTGAAAGCTGGTATTGATACGATTTGGATTAAGTCAGATAATATTAGAATTAAAAATAACCTAGCGACACATAACATAACTAATATTAAAGAAATCGAAAAAATACTATAGGTAAAAAGTTTCTAAATGAACAAAAAATTTGCTCAAATTAGCGGGATTGTGATAAAATAGTCAACAGAGGAGAGGAGGTAAGAAGTGATAGATGCATTATTTGGTTCAAAAACGAGGGTCAAACTTCTTAACTTGTTTCTGAACAATCCGGGACGAGCGTTTTACGTGCGCGAAATTACGCGCGATATCGGTGAGCAAATTAACAGTGTACGACGTGAGCTGGCGAACTTGGTTAGTGTGGGCGTAATTCGTGCAGATTCGTCCGAAAATAAACTCTATTATGAGGTAGATGTAGCGCAGAGATTTTATGAACCGTTGCGCGCTATATTCACCAATGATGCGGCGGTAGCCAGCGATACTAAAGTTTCGACAACTATTTGGTCCAAAAAATTTGCGTCCGTCGGCGATGTTAGAATAGTTATTTTTACCGGCAAATTGGTTCATGGTTCGGATAGCGAAGTTGATATCCTAATTGCTGGCGATAATATTAGCCAGATTAAATTAAAGAACATCGTCAAAGCATTAGAACGTGACAATGGTGGTAGCCTGGCGTATACAACGTTGGAATTCAATGATTTTTATTATCGTCTGAGTGTGCGCGACCAATTTATTAATGATGTTTTAAACACCAAACATGCAATAGTTATAGACGAAAACAAAATATTACCAGATGAAAATGATGTAAATAACACAACTAGAAAGGAAAAATAATGGAAGTTGAATATCGTGGCGCTAACTGTGTCGTTATAAAAAATAAGAAAGTTTTAATTGTAGTTGATCCAACCGACAATGTGTCTGTTAAGGAAATGAAAAATTCCGATGCTGTGGTTCTCATGACCCAAAAAAAGTTTTTACCTAACGAACACAACGAACAAAACTTTATCATTGAGATGCCTGGCGAATATGAGCGTAACGACGTGTCAATACGCGGCATACCGGTACGAACACACATTGGCGCGGATGAACAAGCGAAGAATGCCACGATGTATAGTATTGAAATTGATGGTGTGCGTATAGCCGTAATTGGTCACACAACAGCGCCGCTAGATGACGAAAGTCTGGAAGATTTGGGCATGATAGACGTCGTTATCATACCGGTCGGTGGCGGTGGGTACACACTGGATGCGCGCGATGCAGCAACAATCGTACGTCAAATTTCGCCGAAAGTTGTTATTCCAACACATTACGCCGACACGCAAATTAAGTACGAAGTGACACAAGAATCAGTCGAGAACTTCGTCAAAGAACTCGCCAGCATACACGAAAAAAATACCGCGTTCAAGGCCAAGATTTTACCAGAAGCTCTAACTATCTATGAATTAACCCGCACATCGTAAAATCAACTAATTCATTTACTCTTGATCTTTGTAGAAGCTTCAGTGCTGAACTCAGTCCCATTCATCAAAAACCCCTTTTTCTTCAGTGTGCGAATGGTCGAACTGGCGACAGTCAGGCGGACTTTTTTGCCGTTAACGACGAAAGTTTTCTTTTGCAGATTCGGTTTAAACGTGCGCTTGGTGTGGCGCATCGAAAAACTAACGTTGTTGCCACTAATTGCGCGTTTACCAGTGATTTCATCTCTTGCCATAATCAAAAACTCCTAAACTATTAATCTTAATAAAGGATTATAACAAAAACTTCCCTGATGTGCAAGAGGTGGCGTAGTGTCAAGGAAAATGATAAAATAGTTAGCATGGATATTGACATAGTTTATCTTGTGATTGTGATTGCCGTAGTTTTTTTCAGTATGGTGTTGCACGAGTTAATGCACGGCCTAACAGCATATTGGCTGGGTGATACGACGGCACAAGAACAAGGGCGTTTAACGCTAAACCCGATCAAGCACATCGATCCGTTTCTGACACTTTTACTACCAGTGATGATGGTAATTGCTGGTGGTTTTGTCCATGGTATGCCAGTATTTGGTGGTGCTAAACCTGTGCCATTCCGACCAGACAGAGTGAAAGGTGGCGAATGGGGTGCGGCTTTAATAGGTATAGTTGGGCCGCTAACTAATCTAGTGTTAGCTTTTATCTGTTTTATGATCGCCTGGTTTAGCGGTGTTCTGGCAGTGCAGGGTGGAGAACTTTATTACGCGGGTGGTATTATGGCGCAGATTTTAACAGCGGGTATAATGGTCAACCTCGGCTTTTTTGCATTCAATATTTTACCGATTCCACCACTGGACGGTTCGCGCTTGTTGTACGCTGTAGCGCCGAGCGGCGTTCAACGTGCTATGGCGGTGATTGAAAACGCTGGTCTACTGGTCGTTTTCGCAGTTGTCTTGATCCTTAGTCAACCGCTGAGTTACGTTCTGGGCGCGATTATTAATGCGATATTGAAATTCTTCGTGATGATTTTCGGTGCATAATTTGTTATAATAAATATGTCCCACGGACGCATATGATTTCCAACGAATTATAGAATGGGAGTTCAATATGCGGTGCGACCGTGGTCGTGTCATGCGAACACCCCCTTGTATGTACAAGGAAATTCTATCTGCGTCCCGGGGCATCTTGATATTATGAAAGGGTGGAAATTTTGAGACAGAAGGTAGTAATTCGAGCAATAGTCGAGCGACATCGACGAATTTTGCTACTTAGACGGCATGGCGGTCGACCTTCGATCGCGGGTTTGTATGAATTACCCGGCGGTTCGTTGCATCGCGGTGAGCAACCTATTGATGCGCTCAAACGATCACTGCAAATTCATGCTGGAATTTTTCCCGAATCTATTCGATTATGTGATGTAGTTAGCTTCATTGACCCTGATGATCGCGAATTACAATACGTTTTTATTATTTATGAAGTTAGCCTGCCTGAAAACGCGTCGCGTGTTACTCTGGATGACGAATATGATCACTACGTGTGGAAATCGTTGTTAGATATACAACATATGATGATCACAAACTCTACTGCAACACTGTTAAGTATGAATGCTAAACAAAATGACTATTCGGGGATAACGTTAGATAATTCAAAAAACGATGATAAAAATACAACAATTACAATTTATTCCGATGGTGGATCGCGAGGTAATCCAGGACCGAGTGCAGCGGCGTTTATCATCATGGACAAAAACGGCAGTATCGTGGCACAAGGTGGAAAGTTTCTTGGTCAAAACAATAGCGGCATGGCCGAATATATCGGTGTTGAATTAGCCTTGCAGAAAGCAATCGAGTTGGGAGTAAAAGTCGTGGAATTTTACAGTGATAGCTTAATGGTGGTTAATCAACTGAATGGCTTATTTACAGTAAAAAATCGCGAGTTTTGTTCAATTCACGATCGTATTATTCGCCTGATAGCACAATTTCAGCGCGTCAACTTTCGTCACATTCATCGTGAGTACAATAGGATGGCAGATGGTTTGGTGAATAAAATACTCGATGAAAATGAATAAATATGATAAAATATTATAGCCAGACCGCTAAACGACTACTGGCGTGGCTACGGCTGCGCGAGAGGAAAGTCCGGGCAGCATAGGGCAACGACAGTCGCTAACGGCGACCGCGCGCGAGCGTAGGGAAAGTGCCACAGAAACAATACCGCCCCTCACCACTTTTTACAACAGGAGAGATTTTGCGAAAAGTGGTGAGGGGTAAGGGTGAAAGGAGTGGGGTAAGAGCCCACAGCGACGCACGGTGACGTGCGGAGGAGGTAAACCCTGTCGGCTGCAAGGAGGTTGGAGTACCGGCGGCTCGTCGGCTGACCGTTTTAACCCGCTAGATGTGTCCAGCAATGGGCGTAGTAGATAGATGGTCGTTCACGACAGAACCCGGCTTATCGGTGATCTGGCAACAAAAATAACCTCAGAAGAGGTTATTTTTGCTATAAAAGCACGGGAAATTTATTTCGTCGCAACTTTGGCAATTGCTGTAAAGGCCTCGGGTTCGCGGACAGCGAGGTCGGCCAAAATCTTGCGATCAAGCGCGATATTTTTGGCTTTCAAACCGGCCATCAATTTCGAATAGGTCGTACCATTTTCGCGGGCGGCGGCGTTGATACGTGTCACCCATAGGTTGCGCAAGTCGCGCTTTTTATTGCGACGATCGCGATAAGCATATTGCAATGCACGCGTGACAGCTTGCTTGGCCAACCGGAACGAACGCGTTCGGTTATGCTGCATGCCTTTGGCTTGCTTTAAAACTTTCTTGTGTCGGCGGTTGGCATCGACTCCTCGTTTAACTCTCATTTCTTAAACTCCTGTTGTTAAATTTACAATAATCATATCTGATAAATTCATCACTTACATAAAAATTATGCTCCTAGCGCTTGGCGAATATTCTTGGCGATTTTACCCTTGATCTCACTGTCGGCGGTTTTGGCACGTTTGCCGCGAGCAGTCTGCCCAGACAATTTATGATGAGTAGCTGCATTTTGACGCAGCAGTTTCCCCGATTTGGTGATACGAACACGCTTGATAGTGCCTTTATGTGTTTTCAACTTTGTCATTAGAATTACTCCTTATCATTATGCTCAGGTTACGACCGGCCATGATAGGCTTTTGGTCCGTCGTGGCTACATCGGCTAAACTTTCGAGAATACGGTCGAGTAGTCCGCGGCCAATTTCTGGGTGAGCCATCTCGCGTCCGCGAAATATCACCTGAATTTTGACTTTGTCACCATCGGCCAGGAACTTGCGAATTTTGCGCAGCTTAATATCAAGATCACCTGATCCAATCTTTAAACCGATACGCATTTGCTTAATCTCACCATGACTCGAACTCTTCTTATTACGCCGTTGCTCTTTCATCTTTTGATACTGGTATTTACCCCAGTCAATGATTTTCGCAACAGGTGGTGTCGCAGCTGGCGAAACTTCAACAAGGTCAAGTCCTGCATAGCGAGCGGCATCGAGGGCGTCAAACTTGGACATTATACCAAGTTGCTCACCACTTTCACCGATAACACGCAGTTCGCGCGCACGAATTTCATTGTTGATTCGCACCGAATCGTTGGCTATATAGCTCCTTACCTGACAATTTAGTTAATATTGCTGAGATATTGTAGCAGAGTTGATAGAGGAACGCAAGAGGTTATTAGGTTTGACGATATTGTAACGCCTCGGCTATGTCCTGAGTAGTGATTTGATCGTGATTGTTCAAATCAGCGACAGTGCGAGCGACTCGTAGGACTTTGAAATAACCGCGAGCCGATAAATTAAGGCGTTCAGCTGCTGCTGCTGACAGGAGATTTTTTGCCTGAGAGTCTACAATGGCAAACTTCTCAAGTTGTTTGTTAGATAAAGCAGAATTCGGTCGTTTCTGACGTTTGATTTGAGCTACGCGAGCATTTTTAATCTGTTCTCGCCATTCATTAGCACGTGATTTCTCCCTGTTAGTTTTGTCGGTAAACAACTCGTCACGTGGTACGCGAGCGACTGGCACGACCATGTCAATGCGATCCAGTAATGGTCCAGATAGACGTTTCTGGTACAACAATATTTGTTGTTGTGTACAGATACATTCACGCTTGTCGTCACCGTAATAACCACAAGGGCAAGGGTTCATCGTAGCAACCAGCATAAAATGTGAAGGATAAGTCACGTGGCCAGAGGCACGAGCAATATGTACGATACGATCTTCAAGTGGCTGACGCAGAGCTTCGAGACTGATGCGTGGGAATTCGGGAATTTCATCGAGAAATAATACACCGTGATGTGCTAGGGAAATTTCACCCGGTTTTGCTTTGTTGCCGCCACCAATCAGAGCGACGAATGACGCGGTATGATGCGGAGCACGAAATGGCCGCGTAGTAATGACATCATCAGCCTCACCAGCCAACGAATAAATTTTAGTTGTCTCAAAAATTTCGTCGGACGTAAGCGGCGGTAAAAGTCCGGGCAGCGTTCGTGCCAACATAGTTTTTCCAGCACCAGGCGAGCCGGTAAACAATAAATTATGATGGCCAGCAGCAGCTATAACCAAAGCACGTTTTGCCGATTCTTGACCACGAACATCATCAATTGACGGAGTAATAATGTTTGTATTTTTCACAACAGTCCGAGCGGCAGGTGCAATAATTTTTTCACCAAGTAGATGTAGAACAACATCGGTGAGTGTTGTCATTCCTACAACATTTAAATTATCAAGCAATGCTGCTTGAATGACATTTTCAGTTGGTACAATGACAGTATTACAACCATGTCGACGTGCGCACTCAGCGAGCGACAGGACGCCACGAATTGGACGTAGCCCACCATTTAGCGATAACTCACCAGCGAGTAAAATATTCTTTAAAACGTTGTTGCTTAATTGGCCACTAGCCACTAAAATTGCTATAGCAATGGGTAAATCAAAATGTGAACCCTCTTTAATCAAATTAGCGGGCGCGAGGTTAATGGTAATACGTTTAGCGGGGAAGAGCAAATCAGAGTTGGTGATCGCTGCTCGAACGCGCTCCTTGGCTTCGTTAACTGACTTGTCAGCCAGGCCGACAATATTGAAAGCTGGCAAGCCCTTAGTCATGTCACATTCAACCGTCACCAGCTGACCATCAAAACCAACCGTTACCCCTGTTAGGATTCTCGCAACCATAAACGCATTATAGCAAGAATACGGAACTTGCGCAAGTTAGCATAATCTGATACAATACAAGAGTTCGTGGGGCTGAAATTGTTTCGACGGATGGAATTTAACAGATTGATTCAGCGAGCAGGTGATTACTTTACAATCGAAATAAGTGTGAAAGACACTCTTATTGGTCGCTTGAGGGGCTTTGTAGCTAGCGTTCGCGCTGGTCTTGCAGCACCTGTCAGTGCGACTGTTACTGCCTAAATTTGGCAGTCCGCCTAACGCTTGACGCGATATAAAGCGTTTGACGTCAATTTTTGTCGCTCAAGTTCTACATGGTTTCGTGACGTGTTGAACTAAAATCTTTCACGAATTTAGCATAGTCAGCTTTGCCGTTTCCCGTGGATTATGCTAAATATTCTGAAAACGGCTAGGCTTCGTAAATGATCAATAGGTTACCATTTGGACGCGGGGTCAGTACCCGCCAGCTCCACCAAGATTTTTATCGAACAGCTGCTGAACAGCTGTATTTTTGTTGGGAATTGATATCAAAAAAACGGTCGCCTGCGAGAAAAGCGACCGTTTATATAGGATTTGTGCCTGTGGTGTTTGTGTTTGTGTGTGGCTTACCGAACACATTTTTTATTCAGAAGCCACCTCTATAATAGCACACCAAAGAGCTTGTGTAAATACCCTTATACGAGTGTTTTTTACAACGATATTTTCTGTGGAAAACTTCAAATTCTCAATATTGAAAACGCTATAAAAATTTTATACAAAAACTCAACCAACAAGTATGTTAAAATGTTAGCAAATGACAAAATGCGAGGTAGATAACGAACTAGATTTTGTGTCACAAATTGGACATAGTGGCGAACCAGCAGGAACGTGCTTGGTCGTAGAATTAGCGCGTGACTTTTGGACGATTTGGCCAAAAATTTCGATTGCGAATTCGACAACCAAATGTAGCGTTGCGGAAAATAATGTTCGAGTGGGTTTGCGAATCATCAACGAATTTGATGGTCATCCTGACGTGAACCAAGAGCAACTAATGCTCGCGGCCATTAATCACGATACCCGGTTTGTGGAGGGGGTGGACCAAGAAACGTCTGAATTTCAGTTGGTCAGTCAATGCGCCAACCTTAGAACTGTATCGAAAACACGTGCAAATCGACAAATTGACCAATTGGCGGCCGAATTAACACACGTTCGACGTGATATGTTGTTATCGTCGACTCATTGGGAGGATGATAGCGAACATACCCTGACAACAGCACTGATTGCTTGGAAAGTGGCCAGCAAACATGCGCCAGAGCTAAATATAGCGGAAATAATTAAAATGGCACTAGTTCACGAATTAACCGAGACAATAACGGGCGATGTTTCGTCGTTCAACCTGTCGAAGGAGCAATTAGAGGAAAAAGGGCGAAATGATACTCGAGCTGCCCAAAAATTTGCCGAAAAGTATGCCGATTGTCCGAAATTGGTCAAAAAATTTCTAGAATACGAGAACAAAGAAACACCCGAAGCACTTTTTGTGTATTGGATTGACAAAATCATGCCGGGATTTCCGACCTATCATCCAATTGAGCGAACACATTTTTTGGCACCATCACGCGAAATTTATGAACATGATGGTTCGGCGCATCCCGGCAGAAATGGCAATCGTAAAACAATTGCAAAATGGCATCAAAACACCAAAACAAAATTGCTAGCCGCCGGTCAAGTCCCGCACCCAATTTGCGAGGAGTTACTAGCCCAAGGGTTGAGGTGGTTGGAGTGGTTAGTCGAGAATCATGTAAAGTAACATAGTAAAAAATACAACAGTATTTTTATCAAAATCAAAAATTTCACAGAATGACTTAATCTAAAGAATTTCTAAAAATGTAAAAATTACAACATAAAACTATTGACATAAGCGAATTAGTCTGGTACACTGGGGACAGACTTTTGTAAATAAAAATCGCTTGAGAAACGACCTAGTCAGGACTCGCGAAAAATAAAAACTAAAAGTCCGTACCTTAGAAAAATGCTGATCATCAGGAAGTGTTGAGACTTGTCTCCACGACCTGAGTATAGCTAATTAAAGTGGAAACGCAGCCCAATAAGTCGTTGCCCCATAATTAGTTTCTGTGGCAGTGATGGTAGCGCCAGTTGTTTGCAATCTTCTCGCAAGGGAATATTTGTTGCTCATGATGCTACCATTCTGCTACAGACGCGTTGAGCGTAAGCTTTGCCTTCGGTAAAACCAGCTCCGCGATATGCTCCGTAAGGAGCGGTCAGTGATCAGGCCTATCTGGTCTACCGATACGACCGTGACTCGCGCTAATATTCAATTTACTTTTGAGCGCTGAGGTATCGCAAGATTTTCGCAACTGTTTGACGTGGCCAGATGGCCTCTTTCCATAGTCTCTTGCTTAGTGTGTGATTGTTTGATGCACCTGTCGTTGGCAGGCGTTTTTGTTTGTTGTGATAAAATGGATGGATGAAACATCGGATTTCTCTTGTAGTGATTTTTGTAACATTAGCGTTAGCGGTGGCAGGTATGATGCTTATGACTAACTTAACTAATCCACTTGGTGCCGGCCCTTTGGGTATTTTAATAATATTTGCATTGATTTATGTGTGTACTCTATCTTTACTTCTTCTGTTAGCGCGGCTATTTGAGGCAATTTATCGACTATTACGCTCAACTTCAATAACAGTAGTTAAAGAAGATAAAATACGACATTGGCGACAGCGATCAACATTAATCATGGCAGCACTCAGTTTTGTTCCTATTTTCTTACTCTCTCTAAATTCAATTGAGCAGCTGGGATTTAGAGACATTGCGCTGATTATTGTGATTGAGATATTACTAATTTTTTATATTGTAGGACGAACATAAAAACTCTGGTAAAAATCTTTCCGTTTGTGGTATAATTTTGATATGAATCCAACTAGCAGTAGCCCCGAAAAGGTACTTGAATCTGCTACACAGCAGCTTAACGCTGTGCCTGGCTTAGGCGGTGTGGCAGCCAATATGACGCCATCGGGTGTCAATCACAACACTTCACCCACTATGCCTGAAGTGGCACCATCTATGCCCGAAGTCGCGCCAATTGGTTCGCCTGAGCAATTATCCAATCCTGAAACACAAACTGGTCCAATGCAGAGTACACCTGGACAACCGATACCAGTAGCACCAGTTTTACAACAACCAATTGTTGTACAACCAACAACAACTGTATCTGATATTTCATCAATAAATGCTACAACACCGGCCACGGCAGCTGACGATGATTTAATTGAGAAAGAGTGGGTTGACCAAGCGAAAAAAATTATTAGCAGTACTAAAAGTGATCCTTATGAACAGGCACGATTAGTGGCAGAATTAATGCGCGATTATGTTCGGAAACGCTATGGCAAAGAGGTGGGAAAGGTGCCTGATAACTAGTAAATAATCATGAATAGTGGGATGATGATGGCTTTAATTCCTGCAGTGGTTGTCGTTGCAATAATAACAGTCATTGCCGCGGTGATTTTTTTTCAATCACGTAAAAGTTTTCGTGAGCAAAAAAGTTATGAGCGTAGTCTGAAAATGGTGCCGCTACTAATACACCTACCGCCACCGAGTGATGATATCGATGCTGGCGCCCGCGATCAGCGCGATGTGTTGGATGAAGTTATTTCCCAGGCGCAAACTATGTATAACGTGATCAGTTCTACAGCTACCAGGGGCTTTAAAAGCAACTTCTATGGACAACGACATATCTCTTTTGAACTGGTGGCACATAATGGCCTGATACATTATTACATTGTGGTGCCGATGGTGTTGTTAGAAACAATTCAACAAGCAGTGGTAGCCGCCTACCCAACAGCACGATTGGAAGAAATCGAGGAGATTAATTTATTTAGTCAAGTCGGCAAGATCAGCGGCACGATTGGTGGTGAATTTAGCCTCAAGAAAGAGTACTCATTTCCCATTGCCACTTATCAGGAAAGCAAACGTGACGCTATGCGAGCGCTTCTATCGGCATTATCAACAGCTACGCGCGATGATGGTGTTGGTGTGCAGATCATGCTCAGGCCAGCATCGGAAAATTGGGCCAAGATAGTAGAACGTCGCATTAGAAACATTCGTGAGGGCAGGCGTGGAGCAGCCAGAGGTAAAACGAGTGTTTTTGGTGGTAGTGGCAGTACCCTGGATTACTTTGGCCAACTAATAGAAGTGTTGTGGAAACCACCACATACTAGTGAAACACCAAAGGACACTAGTGGTGCATCGACTGAGAAATCATTATCAGGTGCTGACCAAGCTCAGGTCGAGGCAATGGAGGATAAAATCAAATATGCTGGCTACGAGGTGTTAATTCGTGTGGTGGCTAGTTCGAACACAGCAGTCCGCTCACAAACATTACTCAGTAATGTTATTTCAGCTTTTGCGATGTTCGACAGTCCGACTAAAAACGGCTTTGTTTTTACACCAACGCGTAATATTGAATCATTTGTAACATCTTATATCTTTAGATTTTTCCCGGCAGAAATTAAGAGCAACATTTTAAACACGGTGGAGTTAGCGACGGTATTCCACTTACCAGATCAGAGTAACATTCCGTCGTCTCAGGTCGAACGTCAACGGACCAAACAAGTCGATGGTCCAACTGAGGTGATGGATCAAGGATTATTGCTAGGTTACAATGTCTTTCGCGGTGTTAAAAAACCAATTCGTTTAAGTGACAAAGATCGTCGTCGACACGTTTATATTATCGGTCAAACAGGTACTGGTAAATCGGTACTACAAGAAAATCTGGCATTGCAGGATATGCTTGATGGTAAAGGTTTTGCCCTAGTTGATCCACATGGTGATCTGGCGGAAGCTTTGATAGCGATGGTGCCAAAAGAGCGCGTGGAGGATGTAATTTACTTTAGTCCAAGTGATATGGACAACCCGATTGGTCTAAATATCTTTGAAGCACAAACAGTGGACGAAAAGGACTTTGTGGTCAGCGAAATGTGCAACATGATGTATAGTTTGTACGATCCAGGTCATACTGGTATTGTTGGACCGCGTATGGAGAACATTATCCGTAACGCTGCGTTATTACTAATGTCAGATCCGCAAGGTGCAACTTTCATGGATATTCCAAAGTGTTTGGTTGATCCAGAATTTGCCAAGTCGAAATTACCGTATGTGACTGATCCGGCAGTGCTGGACTTTTGGACTAAGGAATGGCCAAATGCCCAACGCTCGAACGATGCTGGCGAAGTAACGTCGTGGGTGGTCTCAAAATGGGCGCCGTTTCAAACGGGGGCAATTCGTAATGTCATGGGTCAGATTAAAAGTGGTTTTGATTTGCGTGAAATTATGGACAACAAGAAAATCTTGTTAGTGAACTTATCAAAAGGTAAATTGGGTGAAAAGAACGCACAACTACTGGGTATGATGTTTATTATGAAATTCCAACAGGCCGCCATGAGTCGTGCTAATATCCCTGAAGACGAGCGTGTTGATTTCACGTTATACGTGGACGAGTTTCAGAATTTTGCGACTGACAGCTTCGAATCAATTTTGTCTGAAGCACGCAAGTATCGTTTAAGCTTAATTGTGGCAAACCAATTTATGACCCAACTAACTGATAAGATTCGCGAAGCCATCATCGGTAACGTTGGCACAGCAATCTGCGGTCGTATTGGTGTAACGGATGCTGAACAAATGGTCAAACGTTTTCAACCAACCTTTGATCTTGAGGACTTAATCAAAATGCCGAATTATACATCAATAGCGCAGGTGTTAATTGATAACGTACCATCATCACCGTTTTCGATGGACTGGATTCCACCCATGGGTCATCCTAATAAACAGTTAGCGGATGCGCTGAAACGGTTGTCAGCAGCCAAGTATGGTCGTCCGCGCGCAGCAGTCGAAGCTGAAATCATGCAACGTTTGCAAGCGGCCGATATCGCACGCGAAGAAGACAAAAGAAAACGTTTGGAAGCTATGCGCAATTCGTCAATTCCAACACCAGGTAGATCACAACGACCGATGACTAGCGGTCAGCCGGGCATGCCGACTAGCCCAATGTCCGCAAAACCATCAGGTAATAACTCTTCCTTCCTGGATGATTGGTTAGCCAAGCGACAACAGATCAAACCAACATCACTACCAACAAAACCGTCAATACCACCACCATCGCTCAAATCATCACCAGAACCAGGGTCCACTTCACATAATGCACCCAGTACCGCTACACCACCACCAGCCATATCAGTACGAAAGACTGAGACCGAAACGCCAGCACTACCTACTAAATCTGATGCTGAAATTGAAGCAGAAATTTCCAAGGAATTGCGCATTGCTCGTGATCAAGCAATTAGTGAAATTAACGAAAAGAGAATAATCCAAAGTGACGTTGACACCGCTAACGCCAATGATGAACTTGTGTTATCCGATGATAGTGCGGGAGAAATATTTATTGATGTGCGCGGTAATATTCACCAAAGTGACAATAACTAAACTGAGCCAGCTTTCTTACCTAAAATTTCAACTCTAATCCAATCGATGATCAAACCAATTGACCAACCGACTATAAAGGTAGCAATCCACTCAAAACCAGATAGAACATAGCCGTAATATTTAGCTGTAACGTAAATAATAGTCGTGAGTATCAAGGCTGATAAACTACCAGCTAATAGGGCAGCTGGACGCGCGATAGTCTTGCCAGCAACCTCACTGGTAGCTTCAACAACTGGGTTATGGATAATTTTACTAAACGTGCGTTCAACAGGATTCATTTCTCTTTGTATTGATTTCAAAGTTTTTTTGTACTCAATCTTTTTCTGAGCCTGAGTAGCCTTCTTGATAGATTGTTTAGGCGTCGGCAAAGATTGCTTGGGTTGATACGTTTTATTACCACGCGCGTCGTGACCTTTCTCAAAAGCACGCTCGACGTTATGCTTAGCATCCTCTAACTCACTAGATCGATCATAATTGCGACCCTCAGATTCCATCTTATGACGCAAGTTTTCTTGTAATTCACCAGCATCTTCACCAAGTCTTTCAGCACCTTCGATTTTTGCACCACCCAGTCTTTCGTTATCTGCCATTTACCACCCTCCTTTAACTTATAATGTTCCTGCATTAAACTCACGTCGGACCAAACGAACTTCTTTACCAAGTTGTCGAGAACGAGCGTAGAAGAAAACTATAATGGCTGCAATAATACCAGCAAAGATGATATTTTCGCCCGGGCCAGTAGCTGGCAGTTGTTCAACAACCACTTCAACAATTTTCTGCGGTGGACAATTAACGGGGATATCTATCGTCGTACCATATGAGTTGGTCATCAGACAATCATACGATAAAGGATGACTCTGACCATGCGCCTTGGACGGTACAGGATTCTTGATTGTTACGGCAAAATTACGCAAAGCAGTTTCGCCAGGTCTCAGTGTTAACTGCCAACTCAGAGTTTTAGTTGCCTCATCGAACGTACCTCCACCATAATCAGTAATGTCGGCATATTCCAATGTATCAGTTAGAGCATCATTTATACTAACCAACTCGTCAGTTTCGTGTGTATTAACCACAGAGATAGTGTAGGTAATCACATCACCACCACTAGCTTTCACGGTAGTAGCGTCCACGCCTCCGCGAGTGTTATTAATCGCGATCTTTTTGTCGTGGCACGCCGGATCGTGCTCGGCGATATCTGGATCAGAACAGTCACATATACGTCCAACGTCCACAACCCATTCATTATTGTCATCTCTACTCTCAGTAGCCAATTCTTTAGTAGTAGCGGTAGCGTTGTTTGGTAATTTATTAACACCGCATTGCAGATTATTTTTATCTGCAACTTTGACGCTATAAGTGATAACGACATTTTTACCAGCAGCTACAGTAGCAATTTTAAGACCGTCACTACTGAACAAATCGCCACTGACGCCAGTGTTGGGATTAGTAGTGACTTGACCCTGCAGAGTTACACCAGCGGGCAACGCATCCTTAATTACTACATTCGTTAGCGCCTGATTACCAATATTGCGAAAAGTTAAGGTGTATTCAACAATTTCGCCCGGTTGAGCACTTTGTTTGTTGCCGACCTTTTCTAAATCATATTTTGGATCAGGGGCAATAACATCAAATGATGCTTGGCAGGTTTTATTACCGGCCGATGTATTAACTATTACTGACGCGTCGTACCGACCTGACGCGAGAGGTTTGACCGACCATTGGCTGGTCAGCGCATTAGTGGTATTAGTCTGCGACAAGGTCGTAGAGCCATTGTTAATAGTGAAAACGTATTTAGAAATCGTCGCGTTATTTTTCGTAGTAGCGTTAGCGACTAGGTTAAAAGTCTGTCCCAACATAGCGCTTGGTGGATGAACAGTTAAACTCTGACACTCTGCGCTCGGTGGCGGGGGAGGTACGCACTTAGGATCATCTACGGGCAGACTATTATCATATGGACACACGTTACGTTTGGGTTCCCATTGCATGAGTAAATTACCGCAATCTGCCATAATACCAAAGGGACCGGCCTTAGCAGAATTACAGCCCCGAAGACCGACGAAATAGTTTTCTTTATTGTTTACTCTGTTCCATTCTCCTAAGTGTTTACTATATAACGTCAAAGTTCCACCACCAGTTTTTGGTATATTATCCCATGTTCTTTCGCTGGCAAAACCCTGTTGGACTCGTCCAAAACTATGTGGCCAGTCGCTGTATCTCATATTATAGCCACCGTCATACCAGCAGGAAGCTAGTTCGCCCCTTGTGATACCAAAGTGGGTCAGAACATCTCTAAAATTGTAAGTATTATTATCCCAATACTGCAAAGCTTTCGCGGTGCTATATATACCTGGCGCCATATCATTTGCATTAGCAGCGTTAGCTGATTCGGGAGGGGAAAATATAGCAAACGATTGAATCAGTAATGCAAAAATCATAAATATCACGCCCAAACGACGCATCCACTGCTCTTTTTTGAGGCGTCTCGCATAGAAACCTAGCTGGGTTACTAACGATGGGCTAAATGGTAGATTTGACACCAGTTTCTTAAACATATAAGACTTCTTTCTCTGTTAAGCTACTCCTATGACCATTTTAGCATAACTTTATTGTTCAACGCAAGAGGTGTTAATTAAAACTTTTCCACAGGTCAATAACCTATAAATCGAATCATAAATTTTGTGTTCAATATTACATGCGTAACTGATGTGAATATGGACACTTGACCTGAAGTTATATCCTATGTATAATGAGATAGTTGAAATTTGTAAGAATAAGAGGGGAGAATGGCTAAACAAACAGCTACTGATTATGATGCTAGTCAAATCCAGGTTCTAGAGGGCTTGGAGCCAGTTCGCAGACGTCCAGGCATGTATATCGGTTCAACTGGTTATGACGGCATACACCATCTAGTCAAGGAAATTGCCGACAACTGTGTTGACGAAGCAATTGCTGGTTACGCAACAACAGTAACAATTGAGTTGCTGGAAGACGGCGGTTGTCGCGTAACAGATGATGGACGTGGTATTCCAGTTGATACTCATCCAAAAACTGGGAGAAGCACACTCGAAACAGTCCTGACGATTTTACATGCTGGTGGCAAATTTGGCGGTGGCAGTTATAAAGTGTCATCTGGTCTGCACGGTGTTGGTTCATCAGTCGTAAACGCACTCTCAACACGATTTATTGCCGAAGTGTCACACGACGGTCAACTATACCGCATTGAATTTTACGAAGGTAAACCAACTACTGAACTGCAAAACCTTGGTAAAACTGATATGCTGCGGGGTACGCGCATTACTTTTTATCCAGATGAAAAAATTTTTAAAGATCTGGTGCAGTTTGATTATGATTGGATATTAAATTATTTACGTCACCAGGCTTACTTAACCAAGGGAGTTCGTGCAAAAATTTACGATTATCGTCCAACTGAAGAAAACCCGAATGCATCTGACAGTCCGAAACGCTACGAGTTTTACTTCGATGGCGGCATCAAATCATACGTCAAACATCTGAACATTGGTAAAGATCCTCTTGACGACGACATCTTTTATATTGAAAAGGAAATTGAAGATAGTGTGATCGAAGTAGCTATGCAATATAACGATGGTTACACTGAAAATGTCATGACTTTTGCCAACAATGTTTATAATCCTGAGGGCGGCATGCATCTAGTTGGTTTTCGAGTTGCTATGACTCGTGTAATCAATGATTACGCACGAAAAAACGGATTATTGAAAGAGAAAGAAGAAAATCTAACAGGCGACGATATTCGCGAAGGACAAACCGCTGTTATCTTGGTTAAGTTACCGGATCCACAGTTCGAAGGTCAAACCAAAAACAAGCTTGGTAATCCAGAAGTACGTGGTTATGTCGACAAAGTGGTCACTGAGTATTTTGGATATTATCTCGAAGAACATCCGGCCATTGCTAAAAAAATCATCGGTAAAGCAGTGCTGGCTGCTAGGGCTCGTAAAGCTGCTCGGGCAGCACGCGAAGGGGTTCTTCGAAAAGGGGCAATGGAGGGCTTTAATTTACCGTCAAAACTAGCCGATTGTTCAAGTAAAATTATGGAAGAATGCGAACTCTACATAGTTGAGGGTGACTCAGCTGGCGGCTCCGCCAAAAGTGGTCGCGATAGCCGAGTTCAAGCAATCCTGCCTCTACGTGGTAAAGTACTTAACACTGAACGCGCTCGGCTTGACAAAATGTTTGCCAATAAAGAAATCGTTTCTCTAATTAAGGGCATGGGCGTTGGTATCGGTGACACGTTTGACATTAATAACTTGCGTTACAACCGTATAATTATCATGACAGATGCTGATGTTGATGGTAGTCACATTGCCACATTACTTCTGACATTTTTCTTCCGCTTTATGCGACCAGTAGTCGAAGCAGGACATATATTCTTGGCAAAACCGCCACTGTTTTTGATCAAGCAAGGTAGTAGCAAACACTACGTATATGACGAAAAAGAAAAGGACAAAAAAATTGACGAACTGATAATGATACGACGTGAAAAAGACATCAAAATTGATCCAAATGATGATCGTTTAAAACAAGCTGGTATCACATTATTACAACGTTATAAGGGTCTAGGCGAAATGGACGCAACACAATTATGGGAAACTACCATGGATCCGACCAATCGCGTGCTTATCCAGGTAGGTATTGAAGATGCCGAAAAAGCCGATGCAATCTTTACCAAACTTATGGGTGACGAAGTGGCTCTGCGTAAAGCATTCATCCAGCTGAAGTCAAAGGAAATTAAGTTGGAAGATTTGGATGTATAGGAAGGAAGTGTAATGGCAGCTATTGATGATAAATTTACAACAGATAACAATAGTAATAACGATGAATTGCTTGGCAAGGGAATGAGAATTGATACTGAAACTGATGTAAATAAAACAACAATTGAAATGAACGAAACTATTAACAAAATCGAGGCTAATAGTCGACTGGTAGAAACCGAAACAGTGGAAAATGTTATGGAAAATTCTTTCATACGTTATTCAATGAGCGTAATTGTTGACCGAGCTTTACCTGATGTGCGCGATGGTATGAAGCCAGTCCATCGGCGAATTCTTTATAGTATGGGCGAGCAGGGTGTACGACCAGGCGGTCAATTTAGAAAATCAGCGCGTATCGTTGGTGATGTTATGGGTAAATACCATCCGCACGGTGATAGTTCAATTTATGATGCTATGGTACGCTTGGCGCAAGATTGGAGCATGCGTTACCCACTAATTGATGGTCAGGGTAATTTTGGCTCTCCAGATGGTGATCCGCCGGCAGCCATGCGTTACACCGAAGCACGACTAGCGCGAGCTGGCGATGAGATTTTGCGCGATTTGGACAAAAACACTGTTGATTTTCGTGATAACTTTGACGGTAGTGAACAAGAACCAGTGGTGCTACCTGCCAAACTACCCAATCTTCTACTGAACGGATCAATGGGTATTGCAGTTGGTATGGCGACCAACATTCCGACGCACAACCTCAGTGAATTGGTCGATGGTATAATCCACCTAATTGATAATCCTGAAGCGACATCCGATGATTTAATGAAATTTGTTAAGGGTCCAGATTTTCCAACTGGTGCTACGGTTTACGGTGGAGCGCCGATGAAGCAAGCTTATCAAACTGGTCGCGGATCAGTGGTTATACGAGCAGTTGGTCTCATCGAAGAAGACAAAAAGGGTAAAAGTAAAATCGTCTTCACAGAAGTACCATATGGTGTCAGCAAAGAGGATTTGAAAGAAAAAATCGCTGAACTGGCCAAAACTGGTAAATTGAGCGGAGTGGCAGACGTACGCGATGAAACTGCGCGTGGAAAAGTTCGTTTTGTTGTTGAACTGAAAAAGGGCGCTTATCCAAATAAAATCATGAACCAACTGTTCAAGCTAACTTCTCTACAAACTAGCTTTCATTATAATATGTTGGCACTAGTTAACGGGCTGCAGCCACGTGTACTTGGTCTGAGAGATATTTTGCATGAATTTATCAAACATCGCCAGAGTGTAGTTCGACGTCGTACCGAATTTGAGTTAAACAAAGCTAAAGCTCGGGCACATATTCTAGAGGGCCTCAAAATTGCACTTGATCACATTGATGAGGTAATCAAAACTATCCGTGCCAGCAAAACCTACGAAGAAGCGCACGATAATTTGATGAGCAAGTTTAACTTGTCGGATATTCAGGCGCAAGCAATTTTAGCTATGCAACTGCGTAAACTAACTGGTTTGGAACGTCAAGCAATTGAAGATGAATTAGCAGAATTGGTAAAACTGATCAAAGAACTGGAAAAAATCTTAGCCGATGAACAAGAAATTTTGCGAATTATTAAGGAAGAGCTTCTTGAAATGAAAGAAAAATACGGAGATGCGCGTCGTAGCAAAATCATCAATCACGAACTAGGAAAAATGAGCGATGAAGATGTGATCCCAGAGGAAGATGTTGTAATTTTGTTAACAACTGAGAATTATATCAAACGAACTCTCATGAGTGACTATCGTCGACAAAATCGTGGCGGCAAGGGCAAAAAAGGTCTCACTACCAAGGAAACTGATATTGTGGATCAACTAATTACCTGTAATACACACGATTGGTTAAATTTCTTTACTAACAAGGGTCGAGTTTTTCGTCTCAGGGCCTACGAGGTGCCGGTAGCTTCGCTTCAAGCTAAGGGTGTAGCAGCGGTTAATCTGTTGCAGCTTCAACCAGAAGAAAAAATTACCTCAATTATTAAGTATGAAAAAAACGCTAATGATCAAGGATATTTATTTATGGCGACTATTAATGGTACAGTCAAAAAAACCACTATCAAAGATTACGCAAATATTCGTGCCAGTGGACTGATCGCTATTAAATTAGATGACCGTGATGAACTACGATGGGTACGACGTTCGACTGGTGATAATGATATCGTAATATCTTCATCACACGGACAAGCTATTAGGTTTAGTGAAAAAGATGCACGACCAATGGGCCGATCAGCGCGCGGCGTACGCGGCATTCGTCTACGCCCAGGTGATAGTGTAGTTGGTATGGACATTGTTGAAGAAAATCGCAATTTGTTAGTAGTTAGCGAAAAGGGTTATGGCAAAATGACCAAAGTTGCTAATTTTCCATCACATAGACGAGGCGGTGTTGGTATCAAAGCAGCCGTAGTAACAGCTAAAACTGGCAATCTAGTAACAGTTCGAGCACTCGATGCTGATGCTAGTGAAATTATTGCGATTTCAGCTGGTGGACAAACTATTCGCGTTGCACTATCCGACATCCCAACGTTGGGTCGAGCGACGCAAGGTGTACGTATTATGAGACTAAATGATAGTGATAGCGTAGCCTCAGTTGGATTAATTCCAGAACAAACTAAAGAATTGAGTGATGGTGAAAAATCATCGAAGAGTATCGAATCATCAGATGATAAAGTTGTAAAATTTACAACAAAGAAAGGTGATAACAAATGATTTATACAGATATTCTGAATGTTTTTTCGCCATACTTGATTGCTTTTTTGGTAGCTTATTTAATAACTGAGGGTATTAAAATTATAATTATAACCAGTCGACATCACAAACTTCACTGGCGCGAATTTTTCAAATCAGGTGGTATGCCCAGTTCGCATAGCGCTGATATTACAGCACTAGCCACGACAATAGGGCTACTAAATGGTTTCGGTTCAGGGCTATTTGCTTTGGCGGTAGGTTTTGCCAGTATTGTCATATACGATGCTATGCATGTACGTCGCGCTACTGGTGAACAGGGTGAAGTGATTAAAAAAATCATTGAGCGCGATGCGAAGTTAGGACGACAGGTCAGCGATCTTCTTGGTGAAAAAACCGCTGGTAAACTACGTGAACCCTACTTTTCGCGTGGGCACAAACCAATAGAGGTATTAGTAGGTGGTCTCATCGGTATCGCAGTTGGTATAGTGGTTGCTTACTTGTCTGTATGTTAGCGATTACTTGCGAAAACTATCAAAGTTCGCTACAATGTTCGGGATACTGACGCGGGGATATAGCTCAGTTGGCTAGAGCACCTGCTTTGCAAGCAGGGGGTCTGGAGTTCGAGTCTCCATATCTCCACCATGGGTAGGTTAACAATAAATTTAGTGGGGGCGATTAGCTCAGCTGCTGCGTGAAACGTAAATAAATAGCGCGTCGCGCGACAATAACGGGAAGTCGTCATAGCAGGTTAACAATAAATTTAGTGGGGGCGATTAGCTCAGCTGGTTAGAGCGCGTCACTGATAATGACGAGGCCCCAGGTTCAAGTCCTGGATCGCCCACCAAAAACCCCGCAGATCGTTAGTTCAATTGGCCAGATTTAATAACATTACTCTGTTGCAACTAGTTTTACAACGTATCGATTCTGTAGATCAGTAGTGCAAGAAATCAAAGTTAGTTCTCGTTCGTTGTCGTGACTAGTTTGTAATACTGACAAATCGTCCGGCAAATGTACATCGAAACTATTTACATAATAATCAATAGATCGCCCAGTATGGTCGGTGATTGTTGCGATGTCACCGATACGTAATTTATTAATATTGGTGAAGAATAAATTTCCACCATTAGCCGAGTAGTGCCCAGCCAACACGACATTACCAATTTCGTTCAGTGGCGGTCCACTATATTTAGTAATTGAAACATTCAACGAAGAGCGGTTCTCGTACTCAATTATCGGATATTTTATACTTATAGATGGTATCTGTATTACACCTATTACAGCGTGATTATCAAGAACGGGAGTGGCGGAAGGTGTCGCTAGAAATTCACTCGCCGATGCGCCCAACTTATCGTTGAGATAGATTATGCGTTGATTATCCCAGATCGTGTACGAAATTAAAGATGTGATGCATATAACAAATACTATAGCGGAAGCGATCAAGCGTTTTAGCCAAATATTAGCTCGCCAGCGACAGAAGAACATTATACCAACCGAGAGTAATATTATTGCTATGATCGGCAAAATCACCATACGCACTATACCGAATGGTTTATGTAACTCTTGTATATAGTAGGCGGTCCAGTTAGTATGGAAAACTTCGTGTCCGATAAAGTTCTCACGCGTGACCAATAAACCATCATTAACAGAGTTGTTGTCTCCCTTAGTGATGAAACCCTCGTTGGTTTTTGACACAACACGGTGAAAAGCTATGCGCTTGCCGATAACTTCCGATTTGAAAGCTATGACGTCATCAACCTGTATATCATCGTAACCACCTTGTTGGACTACTACCATTGAATATGTTAAGTATTCGGTCTCCATAGATCCGCTAGCAACTATAAATGGTTTATAACCAAACATATAAAAATTTTCGGAATTTCCACCGACAATTACAAAAACTACTGCGCCCAAAAAAACCAAAGCGGCAAATGCTAATAGGATATTAGACAGAATTTTCTTCATGTTGCTTATCCTCGCGTCTATGTTTTCTGGTGATTATAAAAACTATCAACATGATAATTGTTACTAAAGCGGATATAGCCGTAGCACCGTATAAAAAGTAATAAAAACCACGACTTTCACCAGTCTTGGGCAGCTTCAGGTGAGATTCTTTTCCTGGGTCGGGGCTCGGGTCGGTTTCATCTTCAAGGCCAAAAAAACCGCCAGTCAGATCACATTTTTCGACGTAACCCATAAATGGCATTTCGAGTTCAAAGGACTTGTTCTGATATTCGTTGCCAAGATTCGGATCCATCAAAATGGTCAAATGAATATTTCCACGAGTAGACGGACCCACACAGGCGAGCATCCCTCGACTGGGACCATTGAGTGTGTCAACCATAATTTCATCGTTTGCGGTAAATGTTAAGTAAATTTCATTTAAAGTTAATGTACTCGCGGCGCTCAATATATAGTCCCAAATAGAGATCACAACCGTCTCACTTGACTTGTTAATTATGTGAATATTGTATGTTTTTGTAAAACCTGGACCGATATCACTCTCACTAAATACCAAATCCTGGTTTTTAGTGAGATTAGTATCATTAATAGTGATAGTGTAATCAGCCGCCAGAACAGCCGTATTGTTTGACAGTGATAATAGTACAATAGATACTGCTATTATAGACACGAGAAAAACCCTCTTCATACCTAAAATCATACCATAAAAGCAAAGAGGCAACAAATTAAGTTGCCTCTCATTAACAATCAATGTCAATTTTTAAGACTATAGATCATTAACACCAATTGTGCTGACTGCACTACCCCAGATAGCATCATTTAGGGTTGGAGCAGAGCTCATATTTCGGAATTGCAAACCTTCAACTCGTGCACCAATAGCTAATGATTTACCCTGTGCTGTGTTAGGAGCATAGTATGCGAAGTAAACAGTGAAACCTGCTGGGAAGCTAGAAACTCCGCTACCTTCAGTTTCTGCACCTGCACCTGTGCCGTTCAGGATACCAACCGTGCCGACCCCAGTGGAACCAGAACCCGCAAAAGCGCTACAACCAGTGCCACCATTACCGCCTGCTACATAACCAGACAAAGCACATAGAGCAATGTCTTTGGCGGGGTTACCAACTGCGCCGTTTTCGGCCGTCAACAATGTCGCTTGAGCAACATTACCACTAAACACATACATGTAAGGTTTTAGGGCAGAATCGATCACTGCACCTTCAAAAGCACTTCTTACATAAGCGCTTTTGTTGCCAACGTTAGTCACGGTTGCGCTAATATAAACCGCATCACCTGGGTTTAGGTTAGCAATAGCCGTTGTCATAGGTGTGCTAGTACCACCGTTAACTTGATATTGAAACGTACCGCGTAAGTCCAGCGTACCTGACGTGGCAGTGCCACTGCCAAGAATCACATCGCTGAAAAACGCGAACATGACGCCCGTTACAATAGCAACAGCGCCAAAAATTAGCACGAGAGCGACAATTAATTTGTTGTTCTTTTTGCGATCCTCTCGCTTTTCGTATTGTTGTGGCATGATTTTTTTCCTCCTTATATAACTATTAACCACTATTTTATGTTAATGTAACATTAACGTAACACGTTTATGTTAATCCAGTTTGAGTAATATGTCAATAGGCCTGCGTAAAAAAGCAAGTTTTCCACAGCCACTTTGATGATTTTTTAAAAATATATTTGCCAACGCTTAAAAAGAGTATTATAATGTAGCATACGGGTAATTGTAAATAAAAACACCACAACAACCCCATGAAAACAAATAATAAAAGTATATGCGATCATTGCGCGCGCTGTTACTATATGACAGAAGCGCCAGATTTTAGTATTCGTTCAAAATATTTGAATTCTTTTCATTCTAAACAGAAACATTCTGTCAAATTAACATGCGATTCTAAACGAAGCTCCTCTGGAATACGGTTACCCATACTAATATGTTCTATTGTTAGTATAGGACTAATTTCGCTAGCTGGTAGTATGTACGCCTTTTTCTCAGACGTAATATCGGGCAACTTAAATGCGATGACATCATCAACAGCCGTGTCATGGGATTTTGGATGCACTAATAGTATCGAATTATGGACCGCGCCATACAGTGGAGAATATCAAATTGAAGCTTGGGGTGCGCAGGGTGGTATGGTTAGTAATTATAACGGTTACGAAGGAGCGTATGCTGTCAACAAGATAACACTCACTCAGGGGGATGTGCTGAAAATATTACCAGGATGCAAGGGTGGTTTTGGTGCGGGTGGTGGTGGATCATTTGTCACAACTAACGTTAATAGTCCATTAGTCATAGCAGGTGGCGGAGGTGGGCGAGGTGGTCTGACAAACAGTGGGACCGCGAGTCAACAAACATCGGGTAGTCCAAATAACTATGGTCAAGCTGGTCAAAATGGTGGATCAACTGTTCAAAATGGCGGTGGTACGGGTGGTAATGGTGGTGACAGCGGTATAACAAATGGCCCAGGTCCTGGTGGTGGTGGTTTGCTGAGTAAGGGAGTCGATGGTACAAGTAACTCGGGTGGTGGTCAAGCGTTTATCAATGGTGGAGTTGGTGGTTTGGGTGCTGGTACGGCGCTCGGTTCGCCTAATCAACCACCGGGCAAGGGTGGCTTTGGTGGTGGTGGTGGTGGTTATAACAACAACTCTAGTGGTTATTTCCGAGGTGGTGGAGGAGGTGGTTATTCTGGTGGTCAAGGTGGTTCTTATTCACCAGATGCTGTATCAAATTCTGGTGGAGGTGGGGGTGGATCTTATGCTATTGGTCCAGATGCTAATACTATTGCTGGTAATAGTATAATGCCGGCCCCTGGTGGCAGTACGCAAACTGGTCAATCTGGTGATGGTTTTATTCATATAGAGTACAAAACACTTATTCAGGTTGTAGAAGAATTTCAATGTACTAATAGTATGCAACAGTGGACCGTACCGTTCACTGATGTTTATCAAATTGAAACTTGGGGTGCTCAGGGTGGGTCTGGTGGATATTATTCATATTCTAGTGCTTTTAGTACTGGCGGTATGGGTGGTTATGCTACTGGAAAAGTTCAATTAACGGCTGGTACGGATCTTTATATTTATGTTGGGTGCGAGGGTGCGGGTTGGAATCCACGTAATCAACAGATCGCGAACAGTGCTTTTAAGGCGGGTGGTTTTGGTGGTGGGGGGAATGCAACGAATACTACTTATGCTGCTACTGGTGGTGGTGGTGCGTCGGATGTGCGTATTGGTACTGATAGTTTGAATCATCGAGTGATTGTCGCGGGTGGTGGGGGTGGTGGTGGAAACTCGAATAATTCCACACAACTCAGCGACGGTGGTCCGGGCGGGGGTGCGGTTGCTACAACTTTGGCGACTAGCACGCAATTTACTAACCGTAATCCTGGGGGTGGTGGAACGCAATCAGCTGGTGGAATTTCGGATGCGAGTAAACCCGCGGGGACGTTTGGTGCTGGTGCAAATCAAACCGAAAACTTGGCCGGAGGTGGTGGTGGTGGTTGGTATGGTGGTGGTGTTGGAGCTAATTCAACGGGTGGTGGTGGTGGTTCGGGTTATGTTCTAACTAGTTCATCATATAAACCACCCAGCTATGCTCTTGGAAATGCTTATTATATGACGGACACGAGTTTGCTGGGGGGTGATGTTTCGATGCCAGACACAACTGGTGGTACACAAACAGGTCAAGCGGGTAATGGGTTCGTGCGTATCACTAGTACGACTGGATCATCAGCTGTTTTACCGACGATCACACTGCTAGGGAGCGACCCGTTGACCATACCTCAATACTCGGTGTTTTCAAATGTTGATCCTGGTGCTACAGCGAGTGATATTGTTGATGGTGATATAACTAGTAGTATCATAGTGTTACTTAACGGTTTGGACGAGAATACTCCAGGAACTTATACAGTAATTTATTCTGTTACAAATAGCTCTAATGTAACAGTCACAGTAACACGCACTGTGATTGTCAAAGCGCCGACGTTTGATTTTACTTGTACTAATAGTCCGCAACTTTGGACTGTGCCGAATTCTGGTTTGTATCAACTTGAAACTTGGGGTGCACAGGGGGGTAGTTACAGTACTTCTTATGAAGGAGGACATGGTGGTTATTCGATCGGAACAGCCAAGTTAACAGCTGGGCAACAATTGTATGTTTATGTTGGTTGTGAGGGGGGTGGTGGAACTGCATCTGGTGGGCACTCAGGAGGTTTCGGTGGTGGTGGATCAACAACTGGATCCGGTTCGGGTGGTGGTGGTGCATCAGATATTCGTATCGATATAGATTCATTATTCGCCAGGGTGATTGTAGCTGGTGGTGGTGGTGGATCGAGTTACGGATCAACAACTTTGGCGGGATATGGTGGTGGATTGACGGGTGGGGCTACTAGTCGTCGTGGATCAGCGACGGGTGGTTCACAAACGACGCCCGGTACAACTGCACCTACCTCTCCTTCTTATAATCAATGGTCGCCGGCGGATTTTGGTTTGGGCGGTAGTATAACCGGAGGTAATGTAACTGGTGGAGGTGGCGGTGGTGGTGGTTGGTATGGTGGAGCAGCGGGACCAAACGATTACCCATCCTTTAATGATAATGATGATACGGCTGGTGCGGGTGGATCTGGATATGTTTATACTTCTGCGACATCTGTGAATGTACCCGTGGGTTGGTTATTAACTAGTACGGATTATCTGACTAATGCTTCAGTCGCAGCGGGTAACGCTTCTATACCGGACACTAGTGGTAGTATGCAAACTGGTCAACCTGGTGATGGTTTTGTGCGTATTGTTCAACTGAGACTTGTGCCAACTATCACTGTGCTGGGTAATGATCCAGAAGTTGTAGTTCAAGGTTCAGTTTATTCTGACGCTGGGGCAACTGCTAATGATCTTGCTGATGGTGATTTGACTAGTAGTATTAATGTATCAATGGGGGGATTAAATACCAGCATACCCGGAACTTACGTCATAACTTATTCAGTTACAAACAGTGCTGGTTTGACTACGACTGCGACGCGAACAGTGCAAGTTTTGTCAGCACAGGCAAATTTCAATTGTATAAATGCGGTTCAAACTTGGCAGGCCCCAATCACGGGTCAGTATAAATTGGAAACTTGGGGCGCAAATGGCGGTGTGGTTAGTTTATCAAATGCTAATGGTAAAGGTGGATATTCGAGCGGTATCGCAAGTTTAACGAGCGGTGAAACTTTATATATTTATGTAGGTTGCAAAGGTGAAGAATCCATCACGGGTAATTATGTCAACAAGGGTGGTTTTAATGGTGGTGGTGATGCAAAAAACACGCCAACTACTGCTGCGGGATCAGCTAGAACTGGCGGTGGCGGAGCTTCTGACATTCGTGTGGTTAATGATACTCTGTTCAATAGGATAATCGTGGCTGGCGGTGGAGGCGGAAATTCTGGACATGCTAGTAACCAAGTAGCTGGCAACGGTGGTGGTTTAACTGGAGTAAATGGTAGTTTTGGTGGTGGCGGAACTCAAACAGCCGGCGGAAATAACCAAGTGGCTATTGGGAGTTGCGCAAGTGGATTTGTCGCAGCTGACTTTGGTCAGGGTTCTGCCTGCACAGGTTCGACCGTGGGTGGAGGTGGTGGTGGATGGTACGGTGGTGGTAACGGAAATGGTGGCGGTGGCGGTTCGGGTTATGTACTGACCAGTGGCTCAATCAAACCATTGGGTTATTTTGTTCAGTATGCCAGCTACTACCTGACAAATACTGTCACATCGAGCATGGGTCAGATCGGATTTGTGTCAAATCCAGAAATAAACGGCAACGGTTTTGTGCGAATTACGCAGGTTATTCCTTGAGCATGATTTCATGAAATAGGGGTTGACACGGGTCGGCAAATAGAGTAAACTGTTTGATAGTTTGCGAATGTTCTCTTTAGTGAACCTCTGGTAAAAGGTAGAGATTTAACAGAGTTTATTTGATTGTGTGATGTAAAAATCACAACGTTTGTATCTGTGAAATGAGTCTTTACACGACCTGGTGAGGTTTGATACAATGTATCGAGTTAGAGAGTAGGTTATGCTTTTTCGGAGTTTCGGAAAATCTAAACGTGCTCTCTACCACAACAAAGCGAGAGTTTTAGGGCGGTTTTTTGCCGGTCGATGAACTTTAGCGGTAGCAGGCGCAGCAAC
>WQTP01000042.1 GCA_009786195.1 Candidatus Saccharimonadota bacterium | reverse complement strand
CCACACCCATGATTAGCGATTTTTGCCATATTTTCATTTTGCGATAAAACTTTTCCAGCGCCATATTTTGCAAATAAACGTGCACGCCAAACAACCCCCACAGAATTGGTCCGACGAGCGAAATATAGCCGTTTTTAATCGGCAATATGCGATATTCCCAGAGCGGATGGCCAAAAATCGCGGCGATTATCGTGTTAAGTAAAATCTCGCTAAACACGCCAATCATGCCAACGCCGAAAAACCACACTAAAATATCCAGAAATTTCGGTTTTAGAATGCGTCGACCTATAGCGCAATTTATCGCATAAATTACAGTCGTGGCGATAACAAACAATATGACTATTTTCATGATTGCATCAATCCCCCATTGGCGCGATTGATTCCGCCCAGAGTTGGAGCTCTTGGAGGAGGAAATCGTCCGCGTTCGGTGCTTTGGCCAAGCGCGTTAAACTCTCCATGAATTTTGGAATTTCGCGTTGGAACTTGGCGGTGCGATATTCTTCCCATTTCTTTTGTTCGCTCTCGTTCAGAGTGGTCGGGAAATTGCGCGCTTTGTACCTAAAAAGTAATTCCGGCAGACGTTCGTCGGTGAACGTCGGGTGGAAATCCGCCAAATCCTCGGCCGGAGCAGCAGCCACTGCCCGAACTCGTACGCGGTCGGTATCGGGCGTGAAACTGTCATACAATTGTCCCTCGACATCTGGACCGCTGGCGAAATCTGGACGCGAATTGACAGCCGCCACCAATTTGTCGACTAAACCGCGGTTTTTCCTTAGATAATTAAAATTCGATTCGATTATTTCCATGTCGATTTTGAGACGTTTTTTCGCCGCATCGTCGAGTGTGCCAATCGGTGCGACGGCCGGACAGCGGTTGAAACTGAGTTCCTTGGCCGGCAGAGGGGTAAAATTTTCGGATTTTCGCTCTTCGTACGATGCATTAGCGATTTTCACTAACTCTTTCAAATCTTTTTCCGCCCAAGTTTCCGGCACGATACGCAAATCGTAAACTATTACTGCACCCGGTTTGCCTGACGGCGCGAGTGGTAACGCGACGGTAGTTTTTTCGAACTCGGCCGAATAGCGACCGCTGGCGTAAATAAAGGGTTGCGGATCATCGATATTCACCAACTTGGCGACCTCCCTTTTATCACGCATTTTTAGTAAATAATCCCACATTTTCGGTTGTTTTTCCTTTAATAATTTCGCCAATTTTATCAACGTGTCAACGTCAGCCAGCGCATCGTGCGCCTTTTCATTTTCAAATCCGTTAGCGCGTGCCATATCAACCAAATTAACAGTCGGAATTTTTTTACCTTCCTTTTCATTAAATGACCAAGAAATCCCGTCGGGGCGCAGCGCTCGCACTAAACGCACTACATCCAGCAAATCCCAACGCGACCGATTATCACTCCAACTCCATTCATACGGATCGTGAAAGTTCCGCCACAGAAGGTGTCGCATGAATTCATCATCAAAACGCACGTTGTTATAACCAACCATAATCGTGCCTGGCGTAGCGATTTCGTCGACGAATTGACGCGCGAATTCGATTTCGCTAATACCATCAGCACGCGTCATTTGCGGTGTGATTTTGGTCACCATAACCGCATCGGGCGACGGTAAAATATCATCAGTTATTTTAATTAACAGATTGACAGGTTCACCAATCGGTTCGAGATCCATGTTCGTTCGCCGTCCCCCAAACTGCATCACTCGATCCCACCGCGGATTCAACCCCGAGGTCTCAAGGTCATAGAAAAAGAAAGATGCCTCATATTTCACTTTCCTATTCTAGCATAGATTTTGATGATATTTGTTTAAAATTTCAAAATACTACTGCGTATTTCGGGTGGCAACGGTTCATCTTTCATAATCGCCATCATTTCGGCAATGTTTAACATCATTTGTGCAGTAAATTCACGTTGTTTTTGTCTAGTTGACAAATCTTGCCCTGGCATTGGATTGTCAAATTGAATCGTGAGATTGGCACCAGGACCGTCGCGATCAACATACGTTAATGTTGGTACTATAATAGCATTCGTCGTTTCCGCAAGCCAGGCCGCACCTAGCCGATAGCGACCATCGAATCCATAGTTTTTCACAGTAGAACATACTTCGGTGTATTCCTGTGAGCCCTCCTCTAATCCACGCAGCTTGTATTCTAATTGTTGAGCCTCTGTAACTGGTGTTGGCCAACCATTTGGATCTTTAGTTACTGTTCCTTCTGGATATATTCCAACCAAGCCACCTTGTTTCAAAATTGCCGTTGCTTGTTTTAGTGATTTTACACCATTAGATCGATTAACCGGAATCTGACCAGTTGAGCGAAGAATCATTCCTGTAATTCCATTAAAGAATTCTTCTTTTGCAAGCATGTGTGGCATTCGCTGCTTTCGCACAAATTTATCCGGCATCTTTTGCGCGTTTTCCAAAAGATTAGTCACCAGTGGCAAGACTGTCGCATTGCTGGGGTGATTGCCGGCTATGATTATGCCACGATTGTCGGCTGGATTAGGTAAACTGCCTTGTATTGTAACACTGTCAAAATAATACCTGCTAAATAAATTTAGCGCGGCACGTGCTGCTGGTGTCCAAAAACGCAAGTCCTTTAACGAAGATTCTGGCAAAGTTTTTCGTTCTAGTCCCTTTATAGCTGTCAAGCTGTATCCTTCTACTAACACCTATTATAAGCCATGCACTACTTTCGATATTTACGCCTCAAGAATCTTCAGATTGACCTCGGCCTTGGCGAACATTTCTTTAGTTTCGGCGCTCTCGTGGTAATCGTTTTTCACCACTACTACTTTGATGCCGGAATTGACAATCAACATCGCACAATCGCGACATGGCACCATGCCGCAATATAACGTACCGTCCTTGATTGAAATACCGTTTTTGGCAGCCTGTAAAATCGCGTTAGCTTCGGCGTGAACTGTGCGTTTACAATGTTCGCTAACATGTCCGTCACCGTGTTTGACTTCCTTTATTAAACAACCAACTTCGTCGCATTGTGGAGCGCCTTTGGGTGCGCCATTGTAACCCGTCGATAATAGCACGTTGTCGCGCACAATCACGCAGCCGCATTTGGCCCGCAAGCACGTCCCGCGCTGCGCCACAGCTTCGACAATCCCCATGAAATATTCCGGCCAGCTCGGCCGTTTGGACTTTTTCGCCATAAAACCTCCGTTTAATTCACAGATATTATAACACGTTACTAATCATTATTCTAGTAGTGTGAATTCATAATCGGCGATTTGAATCACGTTGTCGCTTGTTGCGCCCTGACGTTCGAGCTCATGCGTGATGCCCATTTTTCGCATGATGTCGCGCAGACGATTGACGCCGTGGGGGTTGGAAAAGTCGGTACGACGGGCGAATTTTTCGATTTTCGCGCCCGTTACGACGTAGATTTCGTCTCGTTTTTCGACCGTCCAAGCTTCGTCCCGTTGTTTGTCGGACAGCATTATGGTGGGGATAGATTCTTCGATTTCGCCCGGCGCGGGGGTTGTTTGTTCTGTTTTGGCGGTTTTTACGGCCGCCAAGAGAGCGCGCAACACCTCTGTTATATTCTTGTGCGCACTCGATGAAATCGCTAAAACGGGATTTTCGGTGACATTTTGCAGTGCTGTACTTTGCATAGCGACAATTTCATCATCCACAGCGTCGATTTTAGTCAGAGCGATAATTTCCGGTCGGTTGATCAAATCTGGGTTATACTTTTTCAGCTCTTGACGGATTTTCTGGTAATCGCCCGCTACGTCATTGGATAGGACGTCGATTAAATGTAGTAGAACAGAAGTGCGTTCGACGTGGCGCAAGAAAGCGTCGCCCAAACCTTTACCTTCGGACGCGCCCTCGATCAGACCGGGAATATCGGCGATCAACAGTGATTCATTATCGATATCGGCCACACCCAGATTCGGCACGAGCGTGGTAAAAGCATAATCGGCGATTTCTGGCTTAGCGCTTGTTACAACCGACAGGAATGTTGATTTCCCAGCGTTGGGAAAACCAACTAATCCGACATCAGCCAGTAATTTTAATTCCAATGTCGCTTCGAATTTTTCACCTTTTTCGCCGATTTCAGCCACACGCGGAGTTTGGCGAGTTGAACTTTTAAAGTGAGCATTACCAAAACCGCCATTACCGCCGTGGGCCACGATAACTTTTTGGTCAGGATCAATCAAGTCAGCGATGATTTCTGTTTCAATTTTCACTATCGTACCAACCGGCACTTTGACATATAAATCTTGGCCGTTCGCACCATGTTTGTTTTGTTTTGCACCATTGCCGCCGTGACCAGCTTTTAGTTCTGGTTTGAAACGAAAATCCATTAGGGTGTTGATATTCGGATCGGCCACAAAAATTACATCGCCGCCGTGACCACCATCACCACCGTCGGGGCCACCTTTGTCAACAAATTTCTCATGACGAAAAGAAACCGCACCATTACCACCATCGCCGGCCGTTATTGACACTTTTGCTACATCTACGAACATGATTTTAGTGAATATAATTATAATCGCCAGGATTGTAAATAGTACGGGTGTTGATTTTGTTCCAGCCGCCATAAGCGCGGTTGTTCATTTCGGAAATTACGATTGAGCCGTCTGGGTTAACAATTTCAACAACACCAACATGTCCGAGAGCGCCAGAATCAGATTGAATAACTGCACCAACCGCTGGGGTACGATTAACTAAATAACCAGCCGCGCGCGCTCTATCATCCCAGGTATTAGCATTACCCAAGTTGCTCGGAATCGGTCGACCTATTTGCATACGACGATTATAGGTATACCAAGTGCAGTAGCCGTAAGCGTAACGGTTACCGTTAGATACTGGGACATACATAGTGGTGGTGCTACCGCTACCGCCCGTGTTTCGAATCGGCGCTTGATAACCAGGCCGTTCGTTTTCTGGTAGGATACCGTCCGGTAACAACAGTTTAGTATCAGCGACAATAGAAGTTTCATCCAGATCGTTGACCGTTACAATACTATCGATATTAGATTTGTACTTAGTGGCAATGGTGTTCAAGTTATCGCCCGCTTTCACGGTGTAAACTACTCCGTCAACCACTGGTACAATTACCGTAGAACCAATTATTACGTTATCACCCGCAAGATTATTTGCCCAACGGATGGTTTGAGCTGATACACCAAACTTTTTAGCGATAGTCGAAACAGTATCACCCTTGACAACTGTGTAAGTTCCCAACACACTCATAGCTGTTGGATCAATAATCTGTGTCTTGCTAATAATAGTCGCGTCATATTGACCCAGATCAGCACTAGTACTCATCGAAATCGACTGGTTGTAAACACTATTAGCAACTGATAGGTCAGTCGTGAGCGCCACGTTGGCAGCTAAATTGGTTGCTTTGACGTCATCCATAGTCGTCAAAGGCGTTGCTACGCCAGGCATCATAGTTGATTGATCAACAGCAGCTACTTCAATTGTATCGTCTTCGGCATTAATGTTTGGGGATTTATAACCAGACGCCGCCAAAGCCACTAATACAAACAGTGTACCAGCGTACACCATTAAACTCGAAATCTTAAAGCGAAATCGCTTCGACTTCATGACACGTAATCCAGTTGATTTACTAACACTCATATATTGCTCGATAGTGATATCGAGTTGCTGACATTATATCAAATAGACCCTGTTCAAGTCAAGTCTACCCCTGTTAACGACAAAGTTCGCGACAGTGCGCACGGCGGTTAGCTTCATGTTCAGACTCAGTTCGTGAAAAGAAAGTTTTGCCGGTATCAGCACCGTCACCAGATACAAAATAATAATAATCGGTTTCGGCTGGATAAGCCACCGCTGTTAGAGAAGCCAAATTGACATTGGAAATCGGACTGGGTGGTAGACCTCTACGTTGACGCGTGTTGTAAACTGAATCACATGCTGGTGTGTTAAGTTCACAGTATCCTTGACTGTAAGCGTAGTGATAAGTAACATCCGAACCGAGGACAATGCCACTATGTAATCGATTATAGAAAACGCTTGCTGCTGTTTTTTGATCTTCAGTATTACTAACTTCTTTGATGACGATTGAGGCAAGTGTGACACCTTCATAAAAGTTTAATCCGTGGGCCGCGAATTTGGCGGCTAAATCATTTTTTGCAGCTACTAACTCGAACTGGTCAAGCGCTTTTCTGATTAGAGTTTCTAATTTATCACCGTTGTAAATTCGATAAGTATCCGGATAAATATAACCTTCTAAACGATTTTTGATTGGTAAGTCATCTGGTCGACCGTCAAATAACGAACTCTCATAAGTAGCCGAGTAGGCAGCATCAATTTCTTCATCAGTGTAACCATATTTTTTAAAAACATCGCGCAACGTGGTTATTTCTGCACCAGGCTGAGCAGATAGCGCTAGACCCGGCGGTATTTGAATTTCCAGTTCGTCAGCGACAGCTTTAGTTAGTTTTTCAGCGATTTCTGGTACTGAATAACTGGGACTGAGGTAATGAGTTCCGGCCTGGACAGTAGTGTTGTTGAGACGTGCGTAGATCTTGAACGCTAACGCATTTCTAATAAAACCCGCTTTTTGTAACGCTGTAGCAACTTGATCAGTCGAAACGCCCTTGTCAACAATAAATTGACGCTCTTCAGTGTCGCCAGGATCGACTGGCCTGAGCGAAGTTGTCCACCAAGTTATAGCAATACCAGCACAAATTAATAACAGGGCTAGTAATGATAAGATAGCGTTACGCACGTGATGACGTTGTTTTTCGGCCTTACGTTCAGCTTTGGCTTCGGCTTTACGTTTTTTCTTCAGTTCCTTTGGCGTCAGCTCGGATTCCATCAAAACTGCAAAATTCATTTCGACGAAACTGCGGGCGATATCAAAAGATGGTCGTCGTTTAAGTGAAGATTTTTTCTGTTTTGGCATTACAATATCCAATTTGGGTGATGTCATATTTCGACCTCCCTTTGATTATCTAAAAAATCCTGAAGGATGATGGTAGCTGCCTCCGAATCAAGCGCGCCGTCGCGTAACATACTCACTTGGAAATTTTTGCGCGCACGTAAGTTCTTTTCGGCTAAAACAGAAGTTAAACTTTCGTCCTCAAGACAGATTTTAATCGCTAAATGATTCGCTAATTCAGTCGCGAAGTTGCGTGAAATTTGGGATTGGGCAGTTTCTTGACCTTTGGCATCACGCGGTAAACCAATCACGATAATTTCGGCATGATTTTTTTCTACTAATTGACAAATATTAGCAAAAATTGTTTCATCGTTAGTTAACGCTGGTAACGGCGTTGCGATACGTACTTCTAAATCACCGCGCGCGACGCCAATGCGACGTGCCCCAATGTCTAAACCAATAACCACCCCACTCTTATTCATTAACCGCAAATTCCACCGTCAATTTATTAACTGCGGGCGCTCTGCTAACCCAGAACGGCCAGAACTTCACTTCGACGTTGTTGACTCCTGGGATAGTTTCGACATCTGAGGCGATTTCGCCTGAACGTTTACCAACAGCGTTTTCTTTAATTCGATTCTCACGTTTATCAAGATCAAGTCCAATACGCACTACTGTACTGATCGCTACATTGTAATTGTTGTCACTAACCATAAAATTCTTAAATTGAATTTTGTCAATACCATTATCATAGATTTTCTGATCTTCGAGATCGCCAATTTGTGCTTCAATCAAGTTTTTCAAATCCGTTTTACTGATACCAATCAACGTATAGGTAATTTCCATAGTGGCAGTAGCGTTACCATCACTGCCGATTCTTTCATCAACAGCTGGTTTACTGATTACGTTACCGTATTCTTGGGTAAAACTGCCGCTGACGATGATGATACTTTCCCCCATTTGGGTTTTGAGTTCATCTTCAATTTCATCTTGGGTTGTTTTAACTTTAGCTTCTAGTTTTTCCGTAACTGACTCGAGATCACTTTTGCTCACCACCGTAACCGTCTCTCGGCTACCACCAGTAAAACCGCTGCTCGCCACCGCAAAAGTGCTGCTCGATTTGCCAGCGATCGATAGTTCAGTATCGGTGCTAATATTATACTTATCACCAATGTCAATTGCTGTGATCGACACACCGCTAGCTGAACAGTACGCTGTGCCCGAAATCACCACTATACAAGAACTCGAAAGAGTAATCGTCACAGATTCAGCTAATTCAAAACGTAGTTTATTACTATCGTTTGTGATCAACGTAGTCCCAGCACTCAGTGTCATCGGTAAAGATCCTCCCGGTCCAGCTTTGACATAAATATTAACCATACCTTTAGCTTTTTCGCCAACGTCTTTGCTGCCGGTAGCCGCAAAATTGATCGTTTCGGTTTTCTTGATTTGCTTAATAACTGGCTGGATGACCTTGCTATCGATGTTAGTGGCAGCGTTTGGTTTCAGTGAAACTGCCACATTGACATTTTTAGCTGTGGTTTCAGCTGTGATAGTAATAACCCCACGCGGTGCAAAAACAATTGCCCAGATTAAGAAAATTATTAGCGCTAGTCCCAGTGAACCAAAAATTAGTAATTTCTTTCTAAAAGCGTTAAAGTTTGGTACACGTTGAGATTTGGGTGATTTCTTAGGTTTGTTATCTGGTGCACCATCAGCGTCAGCATCGTTCTTGATTTTATCATCAGTTTCAATGGCTTTTACAGCTGCTGAAATCTCTTTATCTTCACCACCGTCATGTCGACTAATTGGTCCTTCGGCTACGCGCGCTAGATCACCAACAGCAATTTCTTCACCATTAATAATATCGATATCTGTATCATCGAGATCTGGTGCTTCAGGTAATTCGGGTTGTGTCGTTAAGTTTCGCGCTACTGGAATACGCAGACCAGCCGCTAACGCCACCAATGCAGTATCAGTGGTAATCAGAGCAATTTTCTTACGTCCAGACTTGGCAGCTCTTTGTAATAATTTCAGATTAACAACGCTTTGTAAAATACCGACACGTTTCGGTGGAACTAGCGCTAATATTGAACTATCAGATTCTTTAACTTTTTCAATAATCGATGTAATATCATCTTCAGTATCGATGTAAATAGTATCGCGACCAATCAATTTATCTTTATCACTACTGGGGGCATCGTCCAACTTGATAGATCTTCTTTTCTCGCTCATATCCTTAAAATCCTATTCAGTTTATCGCGAATGCCGTCTGACGGTTCGCTACTATTCATTGTATCATAACCAACTCGCAGTAACCCCAAAGCCGTTACCATGGTGTGATCAGTAATATCACCAGTTGCGTCAGTTACACCGACCACGTCCGCTGGGTTAATGTGCTGGACAGTGGGTTTGCGACTGAACGGTAATTCTTTGTACCAATCGCTGTTTCTCAGTGTTTCGACTAAGGCTTCTAGCGACGCACCACCACCACAAAGTAAAATACGATTGGGTAAATGATCAATAGCGTCAAACTCACCCAGCGCTAGTTGTACTCCACTTATCCAAACACTGAGCGTTTTTTCAACTGATTCATTGATAGTTTTTTGGACTGATGGTTTGATCTTTGGATCACCGATATTTAATTTCAGTTTTTCGGCCGCGTTATAACTAATACTGAGATCATTCGCAATGGTTTTAGTAAAAGATCGACCGGCCACACCGAACATGCGCGTACCTTCGACACCACCATCATTAATCACCGCAATATCAGTACTCCCGCCGCCAACATCACAAAGAATCGCGGTAAAAGTCGAATTAGCGTTATCACCGAGAACCGCTCGAGCTACGGCAAACGGTTCAGCAGCCACAGCGATCAACTCGAGATCTAATTCTGTCGCAGTACGTTCCAGCGCACCAATATGCACCATCGGTGCGAAAGCAGTGTAAATTTGGATAGCTACGTCTCTGCCTTGAAAACCAATCGGATTTGACACTTTGTAACCGTCAATATGAATACTAACGATCGCCGAGTTCACTAATTTAACTTCGATATCAGCGTTACCCGTTTCAAAGGCGATTTGTTTTTGCGCTTTGATAGCAGCACGTTCTTGAACTTTCTCGATAATCAATTCCATTTCCGTGGCGTTCAGTTCACGGTCGGGTTGTGGTCGTTTGTAGCGAATAGTTGAAGTTAAACCCTTGACAAACTCACCAGCAATACCAATAACAACTTTTTTGGCTTCAATTCCAGCCTGTTCCTCCGCTTGGATTAACGCGGTTTCACAATTTTTAACTACCCCTGTAATGTCGGCGATAGCACCACCAAACATATTACCAACTTCTTGATGCGCTCGTCCAACACCAATTATCTCAAGTTTATCACCATCGATGCGCGCTATTAGAGCTTTAGTATATTCCGTGCCGATGTCTAATGCCACGATATGAGGTGTTTCCTCGGTCGATTTCTTGAAAATATTCATGAGTCGCCACTATTGTACAAAAGTTTTGTGCTTATGTCCAATAATTACCGCCGCCACTAATTCTCCACAGGTTAAATTGATGATCTATGTGATTTGCGCAACTTATCTCGATTTGATACAATGAGTGCGGTGATTACCCTGTGTTCGGGGTTGTTAGCTCAGTTGGCTAGAGCACCTCGTTTACACCGAGGGGGTCGGGAGTTCGAGCCTCTCACAACCCACCAAGCATCTTTGTGGTGCCAATTAACATTTATGGGTATTAGCTCATTTGCCTGTCCGAGCGACTTGTCGCGAGTAGATCAAGGTTAGCGCAAGCGCTCTAGCTAAATGACAGAGCAATTAGGCAGGTGCTAATTAACATTTATGGGGTATTAGCTCATTTGGCTAGAGCGCTTCGCTGGCAGCGAAGAGGTGGCCGGTTCGAATCCGGCATACTCCACCAAGCACCTTTTACCTTGAACGGTGTTTGGTTTACGTGCAATTAACGCCTTCGTTTGATACAACAAGGCAAAAGGTGCTTGGGTTTGTAGCTCAGTTGGCTAGAGCGTGCGATTCACATTCGCAAGGCCGCAGGTTCGAGCCCTGCCAGACCCACCAATTCCAGGTAAGTTTTTAGTTTATTTGCGTTTTTTCTTAAAGTTGCTTATAAATTGCGTTCTGTTTTCCGTAATACGCTGCCCACTCTTGATCGCCATAGGAAAAGTGCCACCACTCTCCATTAAAAGGAGCAAATCCAACACTTAACATCGTTTTTCGTAGCAAGTTTCTATTTTTCTGCGCAGTTTGATTAACGAATGGAGAAAAAGTCATTGTATCATTGCTAAAAGTCCAGATTTTCGTGCCAAAATCAAGAGGTACACCGTCTTTCACAATTTGAATATCAACAGCACCGCCAGTGGGGTGCCCGGCACATTCTGGTGCGGCGATAGCGAATTTGTGAACATATCTTTTTCGTTCCAATTCGTTTGGTATTTTGTTCTCACATTTTTTCATTTCTTGTTTGAATAGAGATTTTTGTATGGATAGAGGGCGATAGGTATTCACAACTTGTAATCGTAGACTTTTCGGCAGCGATTTTTCGGCTTCATTTAACATTTTAACGACAGTTCTTCTTGCGATTGGTCTAAATTCGCTCCTCGCTCCGGAAAAATCTACTTTGATCATCTCCATTTTCTCGCCACATTCAACTATTGGTTGTTTAACCACGTCGTCGTAAGTTAAAATATCATCGAATAATTTATCGTAAATTTCGGATTTATTTTCCAAAATTTCCATTTCGCTCGACAAAATTATTGCATTATTTTTCTTTTCAACGAAGATCGGTTTATTTGTTGGTTGAATAACTTTTGTTAATCCATCAGCTAAAAAGACAGCGACTGACCCGGAGCCACAGGCGGTTTCTTCATAAATTGTGTCGACTTTCTTAACATAAACTAATGGTGTGATTTTGTTATCAGTTAGATAAATCAAACCAACTGCCGGCTCGTTTTCTAGATTGTATTTTGTTATTTTTTCGCTGAGAATCACGCGAGTGTTTTTTGGTATTTTTTTCACTTTAACGATAATATGCGTAATACCGTCCAATTTAACAATTCTACAATCGTTTTTTGTCGCTATTTCATATCTCAAATCTTTAAATTCAGCTGATACGTTAAAGATATTGTCAACGAGTTTTTCGACTGTTGCCTCGACTATGTTTTGAAAACCTGAAACCGAATAACGAATCTTGTTGGTCTTGAAATTAGACATTATTATGGCAGCAGCGCGCGAGCCATTACCACAAAATTCGCCGCCAGCCATTTGAAACGCTCGACCGTTAATGAAACCGGCTTGCTCTGCAGTTTCGCTCAGGTTTAACAAATAGTTTCCACGAATAGCGAGATTTTCATAAATCGTGTCTGTTTCAATTATTGTGCTATTACCGCCAGCGGCAGTTATTTCGTAAATCATAAAATCCCTTTGATGGTTAGTTAATATAAGCAAAAAGCCGACTTGGTCGGCAGAATTTTTGATATACGAAAACCTACCGACTAAGCCGGCGACAGATGTGAGTTAAGAATAAAACTATTTAACTTACTCATAATACACGTATTGTACACCTTAATCGTCAGAAACGCAAATAAACTAAAACGTTTTTGCAACTATTCCGGCAGGTCGGTTCGGAGGCAATCCGCCGGAAAACCCTGCGGACTTTAAAGATTTTGTGTTATTATTGAAATAGGTTCTAACGGCGTTGCCGAAAGACACCGACCTGCGCCCGTGGCGGAATTGGTAGACGCGCTACCTTGAGGTGGTAGTGGGAGTAATCCTGTGTAAGTTCAAGTCTTATCGGGCGCACCAAGTTTTATTTTTGAGTAGTTATTTTATTGTAGTACTGCTTTGATACGCCGCATACCAGCTGCGATGGCTTCTTCTTTGATGATTTTGAACTTTTTGTCATCCTCAGCCAAAACGCCAGTGTGCTCAACGTGTGGACCACCACAAATTTCCAAAGAAGCGATTTGGTTGCCCTCGCCCATCTGATAAACTTTAACCATCTCACCATAACGTTCACCAAATGGCCCGATAGCTCCCATGTCGAGAGCCTTTTTAGTTGGATACTCACGAAAACTGACTGGTAAATCTTTGGTAATCCAACTATTCACCAGATTCTCGGTTTCAGTAATTTCCGCCAGCGTCATTTTTCTATCCAAGTTAAAGTCAAAACGCAGTCGCTCTTCGGTAATATTTGACCCGTGTTGATGTAGTTGATTGCCAAAAACCTGGCGCAGAGCTGATTGTAACAGATGCGTCGCTGTGTGGTATTTTTTGTGCTGCATAGTGTGACCACCCAGACCGCCCTTGAAGACACCTTTAGCGGCTGTTTGTGATCGCTCGCGTTGTTTGGTCATCCGAGCGTCAAATTGTTCGCGCCAGTTATCCAGTACAGTGATATTTCGTCTAAAAGCTTCTTCTATTGATAATTCAATTGGAAAACCATAAGTGTCATATAGTAGAAAAATTTCATTACCCGTTAAACCATCAGTGACAACTTTCTTGAATTCCTTGAGACCTTTTCTGAGTGTTTGACGAAAAGCGTTTTCTTCTTTGGCTAGAATGTTAATTGTTTCACGACACATATTTTTGACTTCTGGAAAGTCAATCGCGTATAAATTAATAATTACTAGTATAATTTCCTCCAAGAAATTCTGTTCGATACCCAAATCAAAAGCAAAACGCATCGCGCGACGAATCAATCGACGCATAACGTAACCCTGCTCTTTGTTGCTCGGTCTAACACCATCGGTCGCTAGAAAGACCGCTGCTCGTAAATGATCAGCGATTACTCGCATAGCAGTCGCATTGGAATCGTACTTTTTCCCAGATAACATTTCCAATTTATCGATGATCGGTTCAAGTAGTGAAATTTTAAACACATCCGGGTTATTAATCACCGCTGCGGCAATTCGCTCCAGCCCTGAACCATGATCAACGTTTGGTTTAGCTAAACGCTCAAACTTACCTTCTGTGACTTTTTTGTAAGTCATAAAAACATTATTACCAATTTCCATAAATCGTCCACAGTCACAGTTTGGATGGCAATACTTGCCAAAAGTTGGGTCATGTGGAATACCGAAATCATAAAACATTTCGCTATCTGGACCACAAGGATCACCAATTGGTGTATGTTCGGGATTACCACCACGACTCCACCAATTCTTGTCACCATCATAGTAGAAAATTCGTTCATCAGGTTTAATACCACGCTTATAACCATCGGCCTCTGAGCCAATATCAGCAATCTCAGCACTAACACCAGCTTTCTTGAACAAATCCTGCCATAATTTAGCTGCTTGCACATCCTTTTCGATACCATATTCTGGTGCACCGATAAAACAAGTAATGTAAAGTTTAGCTGGATCTAGTCCAACAACTTCTGTTAAAAATTCAAAAATCCAGGGGATTTGTTCATCTTTAAAAAAATCACCTAGCGACCAGTTTCCCAACATTTCAAAAAAAGTCGTGTGACGATTATCACCAACTTCTTCGATATCTTGAGCTCGCAAACAGGTCTGGCTATTAGCAATGCGCTGACCATCAGGATACGGTTCACCGAGCAAGTAAGGGATCATTGGTTGCATGCCCGAACCAGTAAATAAAGTAGTTGGATCACCTTCGGGGACTAATTTGGCATGCGGAATTACCACGTGATCACGTTGCGCAAAAAAATCCAGATAAGCCCGCCGAATATCATCTGCTGTCATACTGACTATTGTATCATAAATCAGTGTTGTTTGTTAGTTTCACGTTCGTGGATTCGCTTCCAGAGAATTAAACACCCGAGTCCCAGTCCTAGCGTCACGATTGACACCAAAGCTAGTATATCGTACAGAGTGATAATATATCGACCTAGACGAAATAAGCCAGTATTCGGCACACCGGGTATATCTATCACACCTCCGTCAAGGTAACGAAAACCATTATACTTTGTGTCTGATCCGTAACCCAATGATATAACTGTTATATCAACATAACCTTCATCGTGGGCCGGCATGACACAGGTAATTTCGTTTTTACTAATATAGTTAATCGGTTCACATTTGAGTCCACCACTATTCAAATAAATATCAGTTACACCATCTAAATAGTCGCCCGTAATAATAAGTAGCGTACCGCCACTTGTTGGTCCGGTTAGTGGTCGAATACTATCAACCCTCGGCGGTCCAAAATCACTCGAGTCAACTTGGACAGAAATATTAATATCTCCACTTCCGGCACCGTAAACAGCTGTTTTGGGATTGATTATTAAATGGTACAGCGTGAATGCTAGCACTAACGCTAATGCGGAAGCAAAAACCAACAACACACTACTAATTGCCTTTTTGTAACCAGTTTTTTCCATATTTTTCCTTTTTATGTCAAAGCACAAGCTTATTATACATGATGTTCATCTTTTATGTCAAGGACTTTTTACTTCCAATAGAGTTGGTTTATATGTGCAAATTGTTTTTTTGTTTTTTATACGTTTTGCGATGTCGAATTTTCTTAATAATAAGTAAAACCAAGAAACACATCAGGCCAATTAGTAGCAATAAAACTATCACCGCAACTATGATCAACCAAATTGGTGCTATAATCACAATTTTTTCTTGATCATATTTCGTTTCACCCAAAAATGTTATCCTGTTACGCACTCTGAAGATACCAAAGTATGGCGTACCTTCCCAGATCATATTGATTTCACGAGTAGTATCGGGCATGATTCGATAAATAGTACTATCTCTAAAAAGTTCACGTCCAAATAGTGATTTTACTACATATTCGTGATTACTATTAAAATCAATGTTGCCGGTATTTTCTATTTGCGCTACAGAATTAATCGGTGCTTTTGAATAAAATCCATCTTGGATCATCGATTTTATTTGACCGTTATTGCGCGTCTCACCCGCTACTTTAACGTACATTTTCATACCAACACGACTGTTGGTCTTGATGTTAACTGATTCGTTAATCGTTTCACTACTAACTATAGCGAATAAAACTGCATATTGACCACCTCCAGGAGCATCTTCGGGAACTTTAATATGATAAGTAATAGTTTGCTTTTCGTCCGGTTTAATATTATAGAAGTTTTCCTCATCAAATGTTATCCAGCGGACAATTTGACTAAAAGTTATTTCTTCATCAAATGTTGTTTCGTATGTCAAGTTCTTAACAAAAAAACTATTAGCGGCAACTTGAAAATCAAAAGTATCGGTACTCCTATTCGTGATATTGAATTCACCATCATAAGTTTTCCCGGGTACAAGCAATAAACTGATTTCGACTGGTGAAACATCGATTTGTATCCGCGACGCTTCAGCAGCCGAGACAGTACTCACCCCCATCAGAAAAGTCAGACTGTTAATTAGTAGTATCGATACTGCAGCAAGTAGCGAAAATTTCTTCATATCGTCGCCTCTTTAGAATCCTTTCGCCATACCTTTTCTGTTCTTAATTTTCAAGATTAGCGCCCAAGTCAACAGAATGATCATTATACTAAAAACTATCACTACATAAATCGGTATAACAATCACTAATTTCTTTTCGTTAAATTGTTCTTGACCTAAGAAATTAATTTTATTTTCGACCCAAAAGACACCGAAGGTGGGCGTCTGTTGCCACTCCACTTTTACTTTGCGACAAGTATCGGGTAAAATATCTTGATCAATTGATTCTTCGTAAACTGTTTTACCAGTCAGCGAAGTAATTTTATATTGATGAGTTGAGGTAAAGTAAATATTACCACTATTTCTGACTTCACCAATTGAATTTATCGGTGGTTCCCAATACCAAACACCCTGTTTCAGTGATTCGACCGTACCTGATTCATTTTTCGTACCACCAAGATCAGCGTAGAATTTGTATCCCAGTCGCTTAGTGACACCGATCGCAGCACCGGTCATTTGATCAAATTTACCAACTTCAGTAAAAATCACTACGTATTGTCCACCGTCCGGCGCATTTTTGGGCACATCAATATTAAATCGAACAATAATAACTTCGTCTGGTTTGATACCATAATAATTGTTTTTCTCCAGATTAACCCAGGATGTCATTTGCGTCCATTCACTATCAACTTCATAGTTTTCAGTACAATTGTCACCAATACCAAACGGTTTCACATATACATGTAAATCAATCACTTCTGTACCAGTGTTAGTGATACTGAATGATCCATCAAATTTTTCGCCCGGATTTAATTTTTCATATCCCTTGACTGGTGAAAGAGTAATCTGTTCTATCGGTTTATCTGCTGCATTGGTGGTCGCACCAAACAGACCAATTGACATGACCGCTAGTAAAACCAACGCTATTAATAACTTGATTGTTTTTCTCATCACTTTCCCTCCAAAAATTAGATGCTAATGGTATTATAACAAAAAGAATAGCCCTAGACAAGCTAGGGCTATTTAACTCGCTCTCAGGAGAAGCTAATTTGCTACTGCCGTGAAAGTCACTGTGTCAGTATAGACACCAGTTGCAGTTGCTGCCGAAATGGCGGTAGCAAAGGCATAGCCGTAGTTATCACCAGTTGGGAATGATGCACCAGCTCCACTATGCAAAGTGATCGGTGTTGAACTTTGAGCAGGCATAGCCAACCATGACGGTGTTCCACCAAGCGTGATCAGAGAAGGATCGTTAACTGGGGTAGTTGTAACAGCTACTGCCCAACCTGGAGTACCAGCTATCGGCTTATTAGCCTGGGTTGGAATAATATCGCCAGCAGCACAAGCTACTCCCTTGTCTAGACCAGTACATGCATCTTTGTCAGCTAAGGTTAGCTTATAACCGCCAGGATAGTTACTAAATATCGTTATACAACCTGGGTCCGCTTCCGATGCATCACCGCTCGAGTCGGCTTTGATACCAGCTGGACCGTACGGATGCGCATAGTTAGTAACTGCACAACCATCAGTGCCGTTACCGATGCTTAAGCCGTTCTCCACTTCAATTTCGACTGTCACATCTTGGGTGAGTGCGTAACCAGTCATTGGTAAAGCCGCTAGGCCGATGACGCCAAAAACGGCGGCGGCGGCCACGATTTTACTTATTTTACTCATTTTGTACCTCGTTTCTTTTTTTATTAATTTTAACGTATACGTGCCCCATTGTAAGCAATGATTATGCTAGTGTCAAGTACTTTTTCCACAGGTTTTCATTTAAGTGCAAACAATACCACCACCAAGAACAACTTCACCATCATAAATAACAGCGGATTGACCTGGAGCAATAATTCGTTCTGCACTAGCAAGTTTAATCGTGTTACTCTCGATTTGACAATCAATTAACGATGCGCGATGACGCAGACGCACTTGATAAGTTTTATTAGCCGCTGCTGGTTCATTAATCCAATGCAGATCAGTCAGTTGAATTTCATTATGCCAAAAACTTTTATGATTCAGATTAGTACTAACGTAAACTTCATTATTTGCCATGTTTTTGCCGACTACGTAATATGGTAAACCGCCGCCAACACTTAGACCGTGTCTTTGTCCAAAAGTGTAAAAAATCGCACCATCGTGACGACCGATAATTTTTCCAGTATCTTTATCAATGATATTACCCGGTGCAGTTTTGATAAATTGACTCAGAAAATCGCGAATTCCAACCGAACCAACAAAACAAATACCTTGGCTGTCTTTTTTATGAGCGGTGATTAACCCGCGCTTTGCGGCTTCCGCGCGTACTTGTGGTTTAGTTAAGTGACCAATTGGAAACAACGTTTGTGTTAGAGCTTTTTCTGTTACGCGATACAAAAAGTAAGTTTGATCCTTATTAGCATCTTTCGCTTTTAATAATCTTGCTCCTCGTCTCTTGTTCCTGGTTTCTACTTGCGCATAGTGTCCTGTTGCGATCAAATTTGCTCCATTAGTCAGTGCTGTTTGTAGAAACAATCCGAATTTAATCTCCTGATTACACATAATATCTGGATTTGGTGTACGACCAGCCTGATACTCGGAAATCATATAATCGACCACTAGTGATCTGTATTTTTTTTGAAAATCAAACACCTTAAATGGAATACCGAGTTGGACTGTTACGCGTTTAGCGTCGGCCAGATCTTCTGCCCAGGGACACTTTGCCCCTGGTAAATCAGTGGTCCAGTTTTTCATATAAACACCGACAACGTCGTAGCCAGCTTCAACTAGCAACGCTGCACTGAGTGATGAATCAACACCACCGCTCACACCAACAAAAACGATTTCTTTCACCTTAACATTTTACCAGATAAATACTAGTAAAGTTTCAAAATCTTAAGAAAAGTTTAGGGAGCTTCAAACGTACTACCGCTGATGGTCGCACATTCTCGTTGCAACCCAGCTTTGCCAGCTTCGTAGTTGTTACCACTATAACCAAAGTTGGTCAGAGTTAACTTGTCGCCAGTTTTGTCAGTGATAGTCAACTCAATCGCACCATCTGATGTTAGTTCGCCCGTAACCGCCACATCAAAAGTTGCGAATTGTTGTTCAACAGCAGTTTTGGCTTGCGCCATGACTGCTTCGGTGGCTTTCTGTCCACTAGTCAAAACATATTCATAAACCATCTTGCTAGCCATCCCTTTAGTATCGAAATACATTAGAATACCCATATCTAGTGCAACATTATCGTTAGTACCAACAGTCATATCCATTGTTGATCGACAAGCTAACATCTTTTCCACGCCAGTTTCCTTATCCGGATCAACAGTGGAAGATCCGCCGGTTGATGGGTCTCCGGTAGAACTGTTAGTTGATGAATTATTGGTCGTTGGTTTATCTTCTTCCTTGTTCAGTAGAAATACAGCTAGCACTACCCCAGTTGTCACCAACAGAACGACGATCGCACTAATCAAGATAATTAACCATCTCTTGCTCGATTTGACCGACGTTGGTGGAATTTCGGTCGGCACTTGTGGTTGTTCGGTCGTTAAGTTTTCCAAGCTTGCCATCACTGGCGTCTCCGACGGTGCCGCAATTGGCATTTCGACCGACGGCTCTGTTAACACCTCCGCTGGCATTTCTACTGGCGTCGGCGGCTCACTTGGTGGCGTGATGTCCATCGCCGGTGGCGGGTTAACCGGTTCAGCTGGCGTCGAAGTCATCGGGTCCGGCTGATTAATTGGCTCGTCTGGATTCATTGCAATCTCCTCACTTATCTTTTAACTTATGCTTTAATTATATTATTCCTAATATCAAAAGTCAATCAGATTTTTCCAGCGGTGCAAAAGCGATGCTGGGGTTTCCTGATTTTATTATCACCAAGACTCACGACAAGAATCATTAAAAGGGGATATCTTCATTATCATTGGATCTAACAGCACGAATCGAGCGTCTAATGTAACTCACCGAGCCGCCAGTCGCCACAACGATGCCGGGGACATATTTGTTTCTATAATTTTGGTACACTTTTTCCCGCTCTAGTTCGGTCATATCGAGTCCCCATAGTGGTCCGATGCGCTCCATCGCCGCATGATTTAGGCTAATCACAGCACTATGACCAAGTTTCTGACATCTAGCAAAGAACTCTTCCGCAGTTTGTTGAATCGGCTCAAATACATCATGATCGTATTGTTCTATCGGATCAAGATTTTCGAGCTCTACGGTCTCCTGATTAACATAACGACCGTGGCAACTAGGATGATTATTGCTCATAAAATAACGGAGTTCACGATCATACTCGGGACGTCTGTTGATGGAATACAAATTAGCTATTTGCGTCAGCTCAAAACCGGCTTTGATGGCTTCTTCGATAATAATACCCCAATCACACCAATTTGTTTCCTCATTGGGTTCGCTAGGTAGAAAAAGTGTCGGGAAATCTATTTTACTCATAATTTACTTTCTTTAAAACGGTATATCCCTATCTTGTTCTCCAAACGAAGGGTCGTCATATTGCGCTTTAGATTCAATTATTGGAAAATCCCTGTCGCTAACGGCAAATCTCGACCTTTCTTTCTTTTGCTTTGCCCTATTTTGACTGGCAATCAAATCATCACTTTTCGCATACGTTAAATAGTCAGTGCCACGATTGGCTATTACTAGCCCATAAACCATTCTCTTGATACCTGGGTCTTCTTGTCCTAGCGCACCATTATTGATTAACTCTCCTTTGGTAACATGCCATTGAGGTGACAATTTGGCCGCTACACCGTTAGTACACAGAATAAGAATAGGATTACTGGTACTTTCTGCTAACATATAGAACTCGCGGATTCCTATTGTCTGATAATCATAATCTTGCCTAGTAGATAAAGTACGAAAATCCTCCGCTGAACGACCATAGATTTCTGTATCGTGTCGTGGGTATCCTTCCAATTGATAATGGGCTGTACGTGAATAATATTCTAGTTGATCTAGTTGTTCAGCTATCCGTCTTGACCAGTAATCTCTAAACTCATAGCAGCCAAAACGCACTATGTCAATTTGCAATTCGCCGGTCGGCTGGGGACTGAATTTAGAAAGTATTTTTACGGCAGTTTCACCCGGATCGCGCCCGAATGGATAATCAGCGTTGTCATGAAAAATAAATCCTATTTCCGGTCTGCGGGGGGGGGTAGTAAATGCCATACAGCTATTTTAGTGTGTAACACACAACAGAGCAAGCATGAGCGTTAACTGATTTTTTCCAGCGGTGCAAAAGCGATGCTGAGTTTTTTCGGTTTACCTACGCCAAAATCGACTGTGATGATTTGACCATCAATTTCCTGAACTTTGCCAGTGCCAAAGATTTGGTGTCGAACTCGGTCGCCAATCGCCAGCTCCAGCTCGATTTCGTCCGGTACGAATCGCGGTTCGAGTCCACTACTTCTTGCAGGGTCGTTCCTTGCAAGATCGGTGAAGTTGTTGTTGATATCAGTTAAAAATCGTGATGGTGGGTTGTATTGACGCACTCCGTATAGTAGCCGACTGGTTGCAAATGTCAAAATTAATTCTTCTCGAGCTCGTGTCATACCAACATAACAGAGGCGACGTTCTTCTTCCATAGCAGCTGGTTCGTATTCGGCGCGTTGACCAGGAAAAATACCTTCTTCCATACCGACCATAAACACTACTGGAAATTCTAATCCCTTAGCAGCATGCAGGGTCATTAGTGTAACAGCTTTATCGGCTGTTTGGTCGGCCGATGATACTAAAGCAACTTCCTCTAGAAATTCTGGTAGGTCAGTAAAAGCTTTTGACATTCCGATCAGTTCAGCTACGTTTTCCAGTCGTGATTCACTGGATGGCGCACCACAATCGAGATAAGCGCGGTAGTCGAACGTACAAATAATCTTTTCTAGTAGTTCGTCAGGTGATACGGTTTCAGACAGTTTAGATAATTCATAAAGATCATTACCCAGGGTCGCAAAAGATTTTTTTGCACGTGACAACAACTTATCGCAATTTTCCACATTCATTAGCGCGTCGATAATTGATATTTTCCGCTCTTGTTGCCATACCAAAAATCGTCCGACTGATGTTTCACCCAAACCTCGTCGCGGTACATTAACTATTCGTTCAAAACTAGCACGATCGAATGGTTGGTAAATTAAACGTAAGTATGCCAGCAAATCTTTAATCTCAGCACGATCATAAAAGCGCGTTCCACCGACGATTTTATACGGTAGATTATATTTTAGAAAAACTTCTTCGATTACACGACTTTGAGCGTTAGTTCGATAAAGAATTGCAAAATCGTCATATTGGCGTGCGACAAGTTGCGTTTCGACAGCAATCTTTTCGGCAATAATTTCGACTTCGTGAAATTCACTAGAACTAGGTACGATTTGTACTGGTGAACCGCCTTTTTTGGTCGTCCACAGTTTTTTATTGGTTCGCTGGGAGTTCTTGATAATAACACCGTGCGCAGCATCCAAAATCGCTTTCGTATTGCGATAATTCTGCTCTAACTTGACAATTTTAGTACCAGAAAAATCACGTTCGAAATTCAAAATATTAGTAAAATCCGCCCCGCGCCAAGAATAAATCGATTGCCAATCGTCACCAACCGCACAGATATTTTGTTCTTGCCCGAGCAAAAGTTTAACAATTTGGTACTGTGCACGATTAGTGTCCTGATATTCGTCGATCAAAATGTGTTTTAGTTTTCCGCGCAGTTCGTCGCGCACTGTTTTTACTTTAGTTAAAAGTTTGACTGTTTCGAGCAATAAATCATCAAAATCTAATGCCTTAGCATCACGTCGCAACTGTTCGTAACGCGGATAAACGTCAGCAACAATCTGTTGAATTGGTGTTTTGACAATATTCGCATAGTCGTCTGGACCGAGACAGTCGTTCTTGGCGGTCGAGATCATACTAGCGATTGAACGTGGATTGAATTGTTTATCAGTAATTCCCAAATTTCGCATAGCTGTTTTGATTAAACTCAGACTATCTGTTTCATCAAGAATGACAAAATTACGCGGGATTTCGATATTTTCACCATAAATGCGCAAGATTTTTACGCAGATCGAATGAAAAGTTCCCATCCAGGGCATAAAGTTGCGATTTTCGACATTTTGGTTCAGTAGTTTCGCGAGACGTTCACGCATTTCGCCGGCAGCTTTGTTAGTAAAGGTCACCGCCAAGATTTCCCAAGGTTCAACGTTACGCGCTGCAATTAAATACGCAATTCGATGCGTCAACGTTTTAGTTTTGCCCGAACCAGCACCGGCCAAAATTAATAGCGGCCCATTACCAAATTCGACCGCTTCACGTTGCGGTAAATTTAATCCCTCCAAAATCTGATCAGCATCAGTTAAATTCACTAATCCATTGTATCACAAGGACAACTAGGAACTTACTCCATCATCAGATAGATTAACGCGCCAGCAGCTACGCCAGCAAGAGCCATCATGACAAACAATAGTATTAGTGGCCAAACTGATCTGGCTTTTTTGGCTGAAGCGATATTGGCGACATCACTAGCGTGTGCGAACGGTGAACTTGATTCAGGTAAATTTGTGGTTTTTACCGCTTTGTACTGCGGTGTCAACATGGTGTTAACGATTGCAGCACGCGATACGGGTGTAGGTTCGGGATTTAGTTCAGGTTCAGCGACAATCGCTGTCTCGTCGGCTTCTTCGTCGCCTGAGGGTAATGCTGGTTGTAATTCACCTTCGCCGCCATCATCGGCCGGTAACGCGGGATCACTTAAATCAACTAGTTTGTTGATATCAAAAGAATCATTCTTATCATCCGCATCATCATTGATGCCAAAGAATTGTCTGGTATTCTCAATTGGCGAACCACCGAGCGGTCGTTTTTCTACTTCGACACCCGATAAAAACGGCGATCCATAATCATCAGTCGCGTCAGCGTTGATATCAATATTATCGATTTCTGGTGCTGTTTTGGTAATTTCGTCATTAGTCGAAATTTCTTGCTCGGATTTTGGTAAAATCGCAGCTGGTGACGTTTTAACATTAGCGCGGTTTAACTTATTCGAAATTGTAACATCGCTCGATGAATCAACCATATCCATGTATTGTCCGCGAAAATTACTCATCCTTTTTCCCCTTCTTTTTTAACAAGTTCACTGGCGATTTCGACAATACCGACAAACTCTGGCGCAATTAACGAAGCGGTAGCGATTAATAGACCGTCAACACCCTTAACGCTCAAGATTGCTCTAGCGTTAGTCAAGTTTACACTACCACCGTATAAAATCGGTACGTTTTTAGCAATGGATTTACCAAACATGTGAGCTACCTGTGTGCGAATTAATTCAATCGCTTTTTCGATTTCCTCTAGTTTTGGCGTTTTTCCTGAACCAATCGCCCAAACTGGTTCATAAGCAATTATCACATCATCCATTTGATCACTACCAACATTCAATAGTCCACCAGCCACATGATCATTCAGAACATGCGGAGTATCACCTTCGTTATACTCGAATTCAGTTTCACCAACGCACAGTATTGGTGTCAGACCGTTACGTAGAGCTGCTTGAACTTTGAAGCGAATTTCACGATCATCTTCGTCAAAAATATTACGACGTTCAGAGTGACCAACCAAGACATATTGCGCCAAACCGCGCAACTGAGTAGCCGAAATTTCACCAGTAAAAGCACCCGAGTCGCGCCAGTAACAGTTTTGAGCACAGAGTTTCATTTGACGGTGGTCAATCTGCAGCGATAATGGTTCTAGCGCTAAAAATGACGGGCAAATTATCGTTTCAACACCGCGCCGAATTGGTATGTCTTGTGCCAGTTTAGCCGCAAATAACGACGCCTCATGCACGTTGAGGTTCATTTTCCAGTTGCCGATAACGAATTTTTTCATAGCCCTCCCCTGTAATTTCTTATACACATTTTAGCACAAGCAAAATTTTCATGCAATCATTTAGTCGCAGAATTCAGAATCTACTTCGAACGAGCCGAGTCCCGAATTTCTCCCCGAAACCGTCCGCAGTTACGACGAGGAGAGAGCGATTTTCCCCGTGACGACGGGCGAAAATTGCGTGTTGAGGGGAGAGATTTGGGGCTAAGGCGGGCATCGCCCATGTTAAATTTTTGGCATTAGCGCAGCAATACCGGGTAAAGTATCACCCGCCATCAGCTCCAGCGAAGCGCCACCACCGGTGGAAACATGACTGAAACTACCACCCTTTAATACGTCCCAATTACGCACAAAATCAGCTGTATCACCACCGCCAATGATGGATGTAATTTCAGGATGTTGCGCCAAAATCATAGCTAGTCGCGCTGAACCATGAGCAAATTCGGATTTTTCAGCTAACCCAAGCGTCCCGTTCCAAATCACTGTACCGGATTTTTTAATTATCTCATCGATTTTATCAATAGTTCTGTTACCAATATCAAGAATTTTCATTTGACCGTTAACTGCATCAATCGATAATTCTTTACGCACTTCGTCCGAAGAATCATGTTCAGATATCGCTACGTCCAGAGGTAAAAGGAATTTCTCATCAAACACACCATCAAATTTAGCGTGTGCAGTGTCAAGAATTTTCTTCACTTCATCGTCAATATCCGACTCGATCAGGCTGTCCCCGACATTATAACCAAGATATTTCAAAAAATTATTCGCCATCGCACCACCAACGATGATATTGTCAGCAATATCAACAAATTTTTCTACTAAAGGAATTTTATCGCTGATTTTCGCACCGCCCATAACCGCCGTCAGTGGTCTGGTTGGGTTTTCGATAGAAGATTTTAGTTCGACGTATTCTTTTTCAACTAGAAATCCCGCGACCGCTGGTAAATAGCGCGTGATAGCCTCCATGCTGGCGTGAGCGCGATGAACATTACTAAACGCGTCCTGAACAAAAATATCAGCGTGCGAATCTTCGGCTAATTGTTTCGCAAAATTCGCATCGTTTTTTTCTTCTTCAGGATGAAAACGTAGATTTTCCAACAAAATCACGTCACCCGACGTTAAATTTTTAGTCGCCATTTTAACCGCATCACCAACACAATCCGACACGAATTTAACTTCGCGATTCAACTTTTCCGATAACATCGTCGCGACTGGCGCCAGACTGAGTTTTTCGTCCCGCGAACCCTGCGGTCGACCGGCGTGCGCAATTAATACCAACTTGGCACCCCTCTCGGTTAAATATTTGATGGTCGGTAAGGACGCTTCTATCCGAAAATCATCAGCTATCGTACCATCTTCGTTGAACGGCATGTCATAACCTTCGCGTATTAAAACTTGTTTACCGTACATATCAGCGTCACGTACAGTTTGATAAGGAAAAACCAGCCCACTCATAATACGACTATTTTACCACCATCATTTACTATCACCAAGCAAGTATAACTGGATGGTGTTGGCCGTGTGAATCGGCGCACCGTCCAAATTGTGTCGAACCATCACAACCGTCACTGGTTCTTCACCAAATAAACCACTATCAAACAATTTTTCGGCAACTACGTAACCTTCGCCAACACCACCATAAAAACCACGTGTGTTATAAGTTAGTTCAACCTGATTAGCCATTCGATCAGTTGTCGCCACAGCGATAATTGGACATTTTGGACGATGATTAGAAACACTACGCACCATTTTGCCCGACTGGGTTTCTACCAAAATAGCAGCAGCATTGGTCCGTTTCGCCAACAATACAGCTGACTCAGCAATTGGATCGCGACGTTTATCATTATTATCACAAGCATATAATGGTGGGGTAACTGGTAGGTGTTTTTGGGCATAAAGGATAGTTTCGCGCATAGCCGTGACAGCTTCGATGGGATATTTACCCATAGCGGTTTCTTCGGATAACATCACCACATCAGCCCCCTCAATAGAAGCAGTCGCCACATCGCTAATTTCCGCGCGCGTCGGTTCGGGACTATCAACCATACTAGCCAGCATCTGTGTGGCAACAATGCTAAATTTACAATGTTTTTGACACAAGGCAATAATTTGTCGTTGCACTACTGGGACAACTTCAGCACCAACTTCGACCGCCAAGTCGCCCCGCGCTACCATCACACCATCTGAGGCCTTAACAATATCCTCAAGATTTTCCGGACTGGCGCCTGATTTGGTTTCAAGTTTGGTGATAATCGGTCGATCAACACCTTTACTTTTCAGTAGTTCTCTTAACATTCTCACATCATCAGCATGATGAACAAAACTCAGTGCAGTGTAGTCGAAATCTTTATCGAGACCCCACTCAATGTCAACTAGATCTTTTTCAGTTAGAATATCACTATGACTTCCGCGTATGTCGGGCAAATTGATCGCTTTACGACTAACAACATAACCATCGTTTTCTGCCCGCGTCCAAACAGTTTTATCCTCAATATGCTGGACAATTGTTTTGATCTTACCATCAAATAAATAAATCGCGTCGCCAGGTTCGCATTTATCACTAATATCATATTGACTCGGTAAATTATTCCCACCATCGTGCTCAATATCATAAGTAAAACCAATCACGTCACCAGTATGGATATCGTATCGCATATTGTCTTTTAATTGACCGATGCGAATTTTTGGTCCTTGCAAATCCTGGATAATCGCGATATGACGACCGATTTTTGCCGAATATTCGCGAACCCATTTAAACTGATTCAGGCGCTCTTCTTCGTCACCATGACTGAAGTTCATGCGGCAACCGTTGACACCAGCATCAATCAGAGCAGCGATTTTTTCAGGACTATCAACCGCTGGCCCAATCGTGGCCAGAATTTTAGTGCGCTTGATAGTTTTGTTTGATTCCATAATACCCTTTCTTCAAAATCGTTTATGTTTAGATTATATCACAAGTTGCAACGATTTAATTCTAACTTCTAATTCTGAATTTTATGTTATAATATAGTGTGGATTTTAACGGCCTCATCGTCTAATGGTTAGGACACTAGGTTTTCATCCTGGCAATCCGGGTTCAATTCCCGGTGAGGTCACCAATTTAAATCACTCACCCGTAGGGTGGGTTATTTAAATTGGTAATTTCTTCACCGGGAATTGAACCCGATGTTTTGCGCAGCAAAACGGGTTCGGCGTAGCGAGCGAAAGAAAAGAAAACGCCGCAGGCATTTTCTTTTCTGAGCGAGCAGAGGAGCCCGTAGGGCGATTTCCCGGTGAGGTCACCACGTGATATAATTGATACATGAGCAAGTCCAAGAAGAAGCGCAACAAGAAGTACACTGGCCAAGATGCCAAATCAGACGTCAACATGATACGTGTTAGAAAGGTCAACGCCATAGTACGCAGTCCGTTCAAACAATGGGTGCATGAGCATTGGAAATTCTTGAGACGTGTTACTGTGATCGTGGTAGTCGCTGCGGTAATAATATTTTTATTAGTTCAAGCTTTTATCGCTATGAGCAACTAAGCTTCGTTCAGTTTAATCGGTAAACGAAAACCGAACGTGCTACCCACGTTTTCCTTACTCTCAAAAATTAATGAACCACCGTGTGCTATGATAACCTTGCGCGCTACGTAAAGACCAACACCACTACCGTCCGGTCGAGCTTTGCGAGCATTTGAAGCACGGTAAAATTTTGTAAACAGTTTGTGTTGTTCAGCACGTGGCACACCAATACCTTGATCCTTGACTGTAAAAATAATCTGACCACGTTGTTCGTACAGACTTACTGTGACTTTACCACCTCCGCGTGAGTAGTAAATCGCGTTATCAATCATGTTCATCATCACTTGACGAAGTTTGTTGGCATCCGAACTTATCTCTGATAAATTATCTGGCGCGTTATAATTAATCGCGATCTTGCGCATATTGGCAGTAATTTTCAGTTGCGTAATTTCTGATTCTAGGATTTGGTTTAATTTAGTCGGTGTTTTTTGCAGCTCCAGCTTACCAGATTGCAGTCGCGACACATCGAGAAAATCATCGATGATAAAGGCCATGCGCTCAGAGCTGGTATACACTTCACCTAAAATCTTTTTCTGCTCCGTAGCAAGATGTCCGAAATCACTGTCGAGAAGCATAGAAATGTAACCTTTTATACTAGTCAGTGGTGTGCGCAGTTGGTGCGATGCTATTGAAAGAAAGTCATCCTTGGTAGCATCGAGTTTTTTTAGCTTACGATTAGTTGAACGCAGATCAGCTGTAGCAGCAGTAATGCGTGTTTCTAGTTCCTGGTTAAATTCGTTAATTTGTTTGTAATATGTGGCGTTATCAACAGCAATTCGAATTACGTGAACAATAGTTTTCAATACATCTACCTCTTTATCAGAATAAATTCGTAACGGGAAACGCCTAACTGTTACATAGGTTATAACACTGCTAATAGTAGGTATAGCAGTAGGACGTACAATCACTGCTATATTTTGGCTAGATAACAGATCGTATAGATCACTATCAATTTCAAGTTCTTCTGTTACAACAATATCAATCTTTTGTTCGTCCATATATAAAGCAATGTGATCAATAATTGATTTAAGCATTGTTGGTTGATTGTCGGTTGAGTAAAAGTAATCCGAGTCTTTGTTAAGAACTGATAAAGACACTCGGCTCACACGCATGTGCGATGCTACCGCGTCTGTTGCGGCGTGTAACAATTTGTGGACATCAGTGTTGCGCAGAACACTGAGTGATATTTGATACACTAAATTATCCGCTAATAGACCACCCCTAAATCGGCGCCCAGTTATATAAATCGCGACGCGGAAAGCAAAATAGGCCGTAGTGGAAAAAATCAATGTAACAAAAACGTTCACTAATATTTTTATTAATTCTACCTTATCGCTACTATAAAGTACGCTGATAATAAGTAGATAACTTATAGTCAACAGCAAAAACACCGTTCCCAGTGCCAAGAAGCGTGCTATATACAGTTTGACATTGAACAATCGATACTTTGTAATCGCAGTGTATGTAATCAACACAAATATTATTATGCCCAGTGGACCAACCCATATCAGTGTGTAATTTCCAAGCCACGGTAGAAGCAAATTGAAAATTCCGCCAAATACCAGCGGTATAATGTATGATGCTAATATGTAGAGTGTGCGACTTTTCTCTAGTTTATTGACCGCTTTTTTGAAACCCATAAATAAAGTTGCAGAAGATATTGCGCAATATATCACAAAATAAAGTGTAAAGATGAAATAGTAAACATAGTTCAGATTCACTGAGTTGTAATCCCCGACAATAGTCGAAGTTATGAGGCCATTTGGTCGTAAAACAACAAATGCTGTCAACAATGCGAACGGTATAAATGATACAACTGCAGCTGTAACTACTCGTTTCGATGTCTTGCCGGCTAGAGCATATGCTACTGGGATAGACTCCCACGCAATACCGGCCGCTGCCGCATAATAAATACTGGCCATTATTTCTAGTTCTGAGTTGCTAGTAGTATTCAAAAAGAAAAATATCCCCGCAGCCCACAATGAGCAACATACAACACCAATCGTAAAAAAGATTTTCTTAACCAGCGACATGCGACTGGTTACGACCAATAACCCTTGAACGGTCATCGCGATAATCGCCAGTACTAACGGAAGACTTTCTGGTTTCATCACCAATAGTATATACGCTTATGCTGCTTTGGGCAATTCGCTTTCGCTCTTTTTATATTCATATATAGTGAACCCACCACTTGGAATATTATGTGCGGTAACTTTTACCAGGTCGGATAGGTTTGCCCCTTCTATCATAGGCAAAATACCAAATTCCTTTTCCAGCCAGTGGCTAACAATTTTTTCTAGGCCAGGCATGTTTGCTTTTGTTTTTTCTAGTATTGATTCTCCTTCTAACCCCTGTATCCCACAAACAGTTGTTGGAACTAGGCCTTTCCATCGTAGAACGTATTCTAGATATGGTATCAAGGGCATTATACCCTTTTCTGGATGCTCGGGATGCACTAAATTGACTGAATCAGATAAAAGTGATCCTCCCGGTGACAGTAGCTCCAACATATTTCGTTTTAGAGTTTTTTGCCCTGCGAGTTTTAGCCCCATTGGCTGCGGTATAAAGCTGCTAATATCGCCATTCTGTACCCATTCATCTTCCATCGCATAACAACCCGTTCCACCAATATCTAAAATCTGCGAAAAGATAGCTGGTATGTTAGCATAAGAAATAAGCGGGCTATTTATTGGCACTAAATCACGAGTAATATTCGTACTTGAGATTGCTTTAGCACCAATTTTACCTGCTAGTATCCCCTCGCGTGAGAATAAATCTCCCTCTATAATTTGACAATAATCAGCGACACCCATCTCTATAGCATACTCGTTAGCACGCAGCAAGGCCTCTGGATTATTATCCAATAGTACAGTACGACAATCGTACCCTAAGTCTAGGGCCTCTTTTAATGTTCGCAGAGCATGCCGTCCATTACCACTGGCTACTACTAATTGCGTAAACTGTCCTTTGCCTGCAGCATGATGTTCTTTAATTTTCCTCATAGTATCATTATGGACAAATTGAGCCCGCTCCCGTAGAGCTATACCAATTTGCAAACACTGCCAGGGTTTCAAATCTTCCGGTAATAATATCCCAGGAACCAGCTCCTCCTCTTCTGGATAATACATAATAAATAGACCGTCATCTGAACCCCTATGTTGCAACCACTGCGGAAGACTGGGAGCGCGTTCTAGTGCTCTCTTAGAAGCCCGGTTTTTGCGGGGGTCCGAGAGATCATCAACACCCGCCTCAAAGGCCTCTATCAACAGCTCTACCGCCTCTTTCATGCCCTCTTCAGCAGTCTTACGGTCTTTCGGGTGATCTTCGACCCATTTATCCCCTACTTCAGGGTGATTCATAGTTTCAGAATCAAAACTATACTCCCCAAACTCCCCGGAACTTAGTCCATTACCATCAAAACCACTACTTCCTAATTCACTCATTTATAATAATTGTAGCAAATTTTATAATGTTTACCAAACCCACCTATTTTTTAACCGTATGTGCTATAATATAACCATGACCAGTATAGCCATCATCGAAGATGATCAGACTATCGCTCAGATGTATCGGATGAAGTTTGAGTCGGATGGGTTTTTGGTTGGGGTAGCGGCGGATGGGCGTTCTGGAGTAGAAATGGTGTCGAGGCATATGCCGGATATCATTTTGCTGGATTTGCAAATGCCAGAAATGAATGGGGTTGAAGCGTTGAAGCGCATCCGCAAACTGCCTGGTGGTCAGGAAATCCCAGTGATTGTCTTGACAAATCTAGGTCAACAGGAAGCACCTAAGGATCTGGCAGCACTGGGTATCGAAAGTTATATCATCAAAGCTGACCTGACGCCCAGCCAAGTAGTGAAACAAGTTAAAAAAACTATCGGTATCCCTATCGAACCGCAACCATAGAATCACGTGCTGCGCGGATAACATTATCCATCAGCGCCGCCACGGTCAGCGGCCCGACACCGCCCTTGATTGGTGTAATAATGATGTCGCTACGAGATCGCGTATCTGGCGTAATATCACCAACCACTTCGCCATGATCGTCAGCTGTACCAGCGTCAACCACCACTGCACCAATTTTAATATCGTCTGATTTAATAAGTCCAGGCACGCCCGTTGCGGTAACTATCACGTCAGCCGTACGCAACTTTTCACTAGTATTTTTGGTTTTAGAATCAAGGACTTCAACATTTAGCCCAGAATTCTGCCATATGCGTGCCAGGGGTTTACCGACCAGCCGACCATTACCAACAATTACAATTTTCTTTTGCTGTAGATCGATGTCGTAACCCGTTAACAACCAATTTATCGCCATCGGTGTCGCCGGATCAAGAACGGCTTTTTGACCCAGACCATCAACATCCTTTTTGGGCGTGATAGTATTTAAAATTTCATTTGCTTGATCAGGTTTTTCCAGAGGTAATTGCACAATAATACCGTGCACCGAGATATCGTTATTTAGTTTAGTAATTAAATCCAGTACTTTACTCTGCGAGATCTTATGCACATCTGTTTCAATTAGAATATCCGCACTGTATTCTTGTTTTCGTCTAACATAAGTGTTAATCACCGGATTATCGACAGTTTGAATAATCGCTAATTTTGGTTTAACGTGGTCATGCTGGATGAGGCTACGCACCTGATGCGCTTGACGTTCTTTGATAAAATCCGCGAGTTCCTGACCGTTCAAGATTTTTGTCATGACCCTATCCTCTCATTACATCACAGTTATGTTAAAAGCCAATATGGTACGCCCGGCAAGATTCGAACTTGCGACCCCTTGGTTCGAAGCCAAGTACTCTAATCCACTGAGCTACGAGCGCATGTAACTATTGTATCACAGACCCATTGTGATTTAATTTACGAGAATAGTCTGGTGACGCCGGACTCACTTGTTATGCAACCATTGCCGTAGCCGGGCATTTTTCAACCCCGTCGGAAGTCTCACCGCTATTCGCGATGTATCTTTTCAACGTTGGCATATCTGTAATATAGTGTAGTGTTATACCGTGTTCTTGACAGGTTTTCTCGCTTTTTTCTTCACGCTTACAGAAAACAAAAGCGTCCGTAATTATGACACCATAATTTTTGCGCAATTTTTCCACCTTTTTTATCAATGAATTCGCTGTAGTTGTTACGTCTTCAATCATAATTACCCTTGACCCTTTTTCTAGCTTACCAAGTACATCATTGTGTGTTGCTTCACTTCCCTCCTTGCGAACAATATTGCCTGGTTGATTCATATAATCTTTAACCATTACAGCCGTGTCAATCGCACCATAGGCTATCGAGGCGATATTGTCAAATTCCACTCCGCTCTCTTTAATTGCTTTGGTGTAGAGAAAGGCCATGAGTCGTCCCGTCTCTGGCTCACCAACCAAATCACGTAGGTTGAGAAAGATTTCACCCAAATGTTCCTCCGTGATAATACCAGCGTCCAGCGCCTTTCGGATAGCTTCTTGTTTTTCCTCATCGCTCATTTCGGCGGTAAACTCAATGTTATTTTTCCCGAATATTTCTAGACCACTACTCAGCAGATGCCATTTAGTTTTATCTGGATCTTTTTGAACTGTAATCAGTGCTGATTCGATTAATTTATCAACCATAAATTGGATCAGGCTTGGAGTTCCAACGACATTAGCTAGCTCCTCATTGACTTTATCACGCCACGCTTTAGCTGCTTCTGCTGGAGTTAAGCCTTTAAGTCTATCTTCTTTGGTTAATCCAGACGAAATTGGATAATAAGTATTTTCGCCTGCGTGGCGCACAAAGTTTAAATCTCCATTCTGTTGACCAAAACCAGGTGCCAGTACCGGTGCTGGATTATGATTAAATTCTTTTTCAATCATTCTGATGTTTTTGATTGCATCAGGTTTAGTCGAGCCAACTACATAGCCGATTCGTTTGTTATTTGACCAATCCATCGCAGCTAACGCTACCTGTATGTAATAATAGAGTCCTTCGGTAAATTTATCTTGGAGTTCACGCGCGCTTTGATTTGAAGTGGCTACGGTGATAAAGGCACATGTTTCTGGGTCAAGATCAAGATATGGCTTGACTACATCTTCACCCATATAGGGACTGAGTGTAACAATATTGGGGTTAAAATTTTTTTTATCGGCTTGCGCATAGGCTGTTTGGGTGGCTTCAATATCACCTCGCTTGGCGTCTAAGATTGTTACCAGGCCATATTTTGACGCCGCATAGCCTAAAACTTGTTTTAAAATGCTTCGCCGATAGGCAGACCTCTCATAAAAAGCAAGGTTAGCTTTTACGCCAATCACATATTCTTGCGTTTGGTCAATTAATGATTTTAGATAAGCCTCTAACCCCCCCCCTCGTCGAATGGCGTTTCGCATACTATCGTCCGGATCAAGGCCCAGGATAATTTTTGAGTTTTTCTTTTCTGATTGTTGTTCTAGAATATCAAAACCAGTCACGGAGTCTCTCCTATTCTCCCACCACGTAAGTAATCACGGCTATTATAACACAGAACTATTTCTCTGGTTTGTCTTCTTTAACTTTGGTCGATTTTTGTAGGGGCACGGCGGTTTTGACGAATTTGCCGCCGTTCTTTTCCAATTGTTTCTGGACAGAGGCGGACATGGCGGCGATTTCGATCGTCGCTTTGGACGTTGTGTCGCCGCGAGCGATGATTTTGACCGTGTGGTACGGTGTGGCGATTAGACCAGCGTTAAATAGGGTGAAATTATCGATTTTCGCACCTTTAACGTTATCCAATTCGTCGCTATAAACGACCTGAGCGGGTACGCGTTTACTTTTGAAACCACGCAATTTCGGAAGACCAGACAAGTTGTGTTCATGACTGCCACCATTAAAGGTTGGTCCAAGTTTTTTACCCGTGCGTGAACGCTGACCCTTAGTGCCGCGACCAGCTGTTTTTCCACCACCAGCACTAATCCCACGTCCAACACGTTTTTTACTAGTGGATTTAGTTACGTTAAGTTCGTTGTATTTCATTTCTTATCTTCTTTCTTGACCGATTTTTTCTCCGCACCGACCCACTCGGATTTTGGCACTAAACTCTGGAGTGCTTTGATCGTTGCATAAGCGATATTAACCTTGTTCGTGCTACCAAGCGATTTACTAAGTAAGTCGGAAATTCCAGTCACGCCGATAATCGAACGAGCTACGCCGCCGGCGATAACACCCGTACCCGGGGCAGCTGGTTTGAGCAACACATGCGCGCCAGTGGATTTGATTTCGATTTCGTGCGGAATGGTAGTTTTGTCAAGTGGGATGGTGATGATGTTCTTTTTGGCAACACCGGTGGCTTTTTCGATGGCCTGTTGAACATCGCGACCTTTGGCGAGTCCGATACCGACTTTGTTTTTCTTGTCACCGATCACAACTAGTGCTTTAAAACGCAAGCGGCGACCACCTTTAACAGTGCGACTGACGCGATCAACAGCGATAGTTTGCTCTTCATAGATTTTTTCTTCGGCGGGTTTGTTATCGCGACGATTTCGATTATCGCGACGATCACCACGATTTCTGTCATCGCGACGGTCACGATTACCACGATTATCACGTGTCATATTTTCGCTGCTAAAGTTAGTAGCGCTGCCAAATTTCTTTGAAATCTGGGATTTGTCTGCCGGCCTTGCCCCAATCGCAGCCACTTTCTTATCAGGAATGGGCTGGGCTTGATTTTTGTTTACAGTGTGGGTAATTTTATTCTCATCGATAGTTTTCTTCATTTCTTCTGCCATATTAAAACTCCAATCCTTCATTACGCGCCGCATCAGCTAGCGCTTTTAATCGTCCAGCATAAGCGCGACCATTACGATCAAAAACCACGCGTGTGATTTTTGCTTTTTTAGCTTTTTTTCCAAGTTCAGCACCAATCAACGCGGATTTTTCGCTCATAGTTCCAGTTAGTTTTGCACCAACACTTGTCGCACTAACTAAAGTTTTACCGCTCACATCATCAATAATCTGCGCACTAACATGAGTGTTAGAAATAAACACACTCAGTCGCGGTCGATCCGTCGTACCACTCACAATCGCTCGCACGCGATTTTTACGTAGTTGCTTGTTACCTAATTTACTCATTACTTCCCTGCCTTTCCAGCTTTGCGCCTAATTTGTTCATCAGCGTATTTGATACCTTTACCCTTGTATGGTTCAGGTTTTTTTAAATTCCGAATTTCCGACGCAACTTGACCAACCTGTTGTTTGGATGCTCCACTAATCGTGATATTCATTTTATCAACCGCGATTTCAACACCCGATGGGGCGGTATATTTAACGGGATGACTAAATCCCAGATGCATTTCTAAGTTCTGTCCACCACCACTTACACGAAAACCAACACCACTAACTTCTAGTTTCTTTTCAAAACCTTTGGTTACACCAATAACCATATTATTAATCAACGAACGCATCAACCCATGTTGAGATTTCGCTAGTTTTTCATCGTTATTTCGCGTAACGATAACTTGATTTTCCTCTATAACTACTTTGACTTCGGGCAAAATCGCCTCACTCAAAGTTCCTTTTGACCCTGAAACAGTCACAGTATCACCATCAACCGTGATTGTCACACCAGCCGGGATTTCGATTGGTAGTTTTCCGATTCGACTCATTTTCTTTCCTTCCTTAATAAACCTTACAAATTAGCTCGCCACCCAGGCGGTTTTTAATCGCTTCAGCACCAGTCATAACACCGCGGGATGTGCTGACCAACATAACACCTCGACCAGATTTAACTTTGGGGATAGCGTCGACTTTAGCGTACACACGTCGGCCGGGTTTGGACACGCGGGCGATTTCGGTGATAACTGGGTTTTTTCCCTCATCAGCGATTGTGATGATGATTTCATCGCGCGGTTCGGATTTTTCGGTTTTGACACTTGCTAAATATCCCGCTTTTTTCAACTGTTCGGCCACCACCAATTTGGATTTACTGGCGGGAACGCGCACTTCGTTTTTTCCGACCGCAATTGCGTTGCGGATTCGGGTTAGCATATCTGCTATGGGGTCTGTAGTTTGCATACTCATTTTACCAACTCGCTTTCTTTACGCCGGGGATTTCGCCCTTTGATGCGTGTTCACGAAAACTAATACGGGACAGTCCAAAACGGCGCATATAAGCGTGCGGACGACCAGTTTCATTACAACGGTTTTTCGCCCTGGTCGGCGAACTATTGCGCGGAAGTTTTTGCAAACCTTCATTATCACCAGTTGCTTTTAACTCAGCGCGTTTATCAGCGTATTTCTCAATCATTTTTGCGCGTTTTGCATCTCTTGCTAGTATAGATTTTTTAGCCATTTACAAAACCCCCTTTTCTCTTAATTCTGCTATAGAGGCCCCACACCCCGATGCTAGTTTGGCATGGAATATTTCATCAACCCGTTGCACTTCTTTAGCGGTTAATAAGTACCTATCCCGCTCAACACATTCATAAACACAATTAGCCACTAGGCACCTATCGTTTTCTGTATAATGTTCGCATCCCTTAACAAGCTTAGCTTCAAAAGCATTTATTGCTTCCCCCCACTCTCGATAGGCTCGGAACATGTCATCAGGTGCAGTACAATCCCCATTCTCATGCTCAGAACAAGAGTTCAAACAAGTTCTATCAGTTTCGCTCATTATTTGCCTCCTTTCGCGTCTTTCTCAAACGGAATTCCAAATTTTTCTAACAATGCTTTACTACTTGCCACGTTGGATGCGCCTGGCCCGTTAGGTGTTTTACTACCTAATGGGGAGCTATCCAATGTGGTGCCTTTCTTATTTTTAATCACAAATGTCACTTGTAACCCGTGCGGGGTTGCGGTATCTTCGAACGTTAGTTCTGGGAAAATCGATTGTTCGACGATGCCGAGGGTGTAATTGCCCTGGCGATCGAACGCCTTGGCGCTAACGCCGTGGAAGTCGCGGATGCGCGGC
>WQTP01000041.1 GCA_009786195.1 Candidatus Saccharimonadota bacterium | reverse complement strand
GAAACTGGCGGGTAAAATATTTTCGAGTTCATAGAGCCGCAGTTTGATTTCGTAAATATTTTTCGCCGTATGCGCCCAAGTTTTACCGTCGACCGCTTCAAAAAACAGAATATTCTCGGCGGGCAGGTAGTAATCACGACCGTCGCGCACTAGAGTTAATTTACGTTCCTTGCTCAGCGCGTCCAAAATGGCCGTCTGAATCCGAGCTACTTCACCGTCGATAGCGGGACAATGCAGCACAATTTCCGGCTCGTTCATTTGTTCGTCGATTTCTACACGGATTTTCATTGCAATTTAATCCTGATTCAATTATAACTGCGACTAAAAACGTTGTCTAGCAAAAATCGCCAAGTGGTTTAAAAAAGGTGATAAGTGGTAAAAATCCTAGGCTTGGGGCAGATTTTCACATCTGCTCGAACCTATTTTAGCACGAAAAATTGAAACCCCGAAGGCGCGCCACGCACGCTACGCGTGCATAAAATCCCAAAAACCAAATTCAATAATTTATTAAAAAAAATCGGCGGGGAAAAAGGCGACGAAGCCGCCAGATATTAAATCGAATTTGGATTTTGGGATTTTCTTTTGCTTCGCAAAAGGTGGCGCGCCGAACGGCAATAGCCGTTGCCTGTCGGCTCAATGCTTCGCATTGGTGACGAACGTACGAAAATCAAAGATTTTACGTTTCACGCAGTGGGCAACGCCCACGCCTACGGCGTTTTCACTAACTGGTCTAATCCAGTCGTCAAATAACAGTGATAAAATGCCCCAAAAATAATTCACTAACTGCCCCAAAATGAGTTTTCAGCTAGTTTTCAGTTTCAAGCTATACAATGCTTAACATAATCAATTAAATTAAGGAGAGTAGATGTTCAAAAACATGATTAAACGTTCGTGGCTGTCAACCATCAGAAAGCCCAGTCGCGGCATAATACTGGTTGCGATTTTGTTTGTGATGGCAAACATGATGTTAGCGACTATCGCCATCAGAAATTCGGTAGATGTCAGTGTACAAGCCGCCAAAGAAAAAATGGGGAGCGTTGTTTACTTAACGACCGATACCGAGAAACTGCAAGAGCAAATGCAATCTATGCGCTCATCCGGCAGTTCTGGGATGTCAAATATCACAATGCCGACTATTAGCGAAGGGTTAGCCAAAAGTATCGGCGAATCTGAATACTTAACTGCTGCGACTTATAGCATCTCGATTACCGCCAATGCCAGCAACTATACAGCCGTTGAAACGGTGCAAAACCAGCGCGAACGCGAAATGCAAGAACAATTCCAAAATATGCGCGATCAGGTCGAAAGCGCCGAAAGCGAATACAATGCCGCGCGCGACCAATATAATTCACAAAGCACCGGTGGCGCTGGAATGCCCGGCGGTGGTATGGCAAGACCAAACTTCACTTTTAGTATGAATCTCAATATTAGCGACCCGACATTATCCGGTGGCGACACCACCATCCAGGGTATTGACAATTTCAGTTTCGTCAGTGAAGTCGAAGCAGGCACAGTTAGTTTAGTGGACGGTAAAGTCTATGACCCCCAGTCCGAAAACGCGGTGATTGTTTCGCAGCAACTCTTGGACGACAATTCACTGAGCACGGGCGATAGTATTAAGTTAAAAACCGTCAGCGACGAAACCGAAATTACGCTGACTATTGTTGGGACGTATAAATCGACTGCGCTTGACGAAAACGGCGAAGATTCGTTTAACAACAATACAATTTATATGAGTTTAGCGACCGCTAAAAAGTTCATGACCAGCGAGCAACTTGAAAATCTGACCGTTAGTAGCGTGAAATATTATCTGGCGCAGGCCGAGGAGAAAGACGCTTTTTTGGCCTGGGCAGATGATGGTTTTGCGGAAAAATTGGACGGTCTGAAGCTCGACATTGATGACACGTCTTATCAAACCATGGTCGGCCCAATTGAAAACGTCGGTAGTTTTGCAGGAGCCGTAATGTGGATTGTGATTATTGCGGCGGTAACAATAATTACCCTGATCGTGATTATCAACGTCAAGGATCGTCGATATGAAATGGGTGTGTTACTGTCCTTGGGCGCAAAACGCGGCAGTATCTTGGGTCAGATTTTCCTGGAACTAGTGATTGTTGGCACGGTCGGTTTTGTGTTGTCGCTGGGCACGGGTCAATTAATTGCGAGCTATATGGGCGAGAGTTTACTGGCGCAGCAAGTTGCGTCGTCGGAAGCCGAATCGGCGGACGAAACAACGATGGGCCCAGGTGGTGGCGGTGCGATTCGACGTTTTGGCCAGCAGAACCTGAGTGGTGCAAACGTCAAAGCCATCGACGAAATTGACGTCAGCGCTGGAATCCAGGAATACTTAACCCTGTTCGGTGCGGGTTATCTAATCCTGATTGTGGCGATGATTCTACCGAGCGCGAATATCTTGCGCTATCAACCTAAAACAATTTTGACGGGAAAGGAGTAGAAAATGACTAAAAATAAATTGGAAATTAAGAATCTGCGTCACACCTATGACGACGGGCAAAATGCGGTGGAAGTCTTGCGTGGCGTGGACGCCACCTTTGAAAGCGGTAAAATGTACGCCATTGTCGGCGAGAGTGGTTGCGGTAAAACAACGTTGATTTCACTAATCGCGGCGCTTGATAAAATCCAGGACGGCGATATCAAATTTAACGGTCAAAGTTTGCGGCAGATTGGCGAAAACGAATTTCGCCTGAAATATGTCAACATCGTGTTTCAGAGTTTTAATCTGATTCGTTATATGACAGCACGCGAAAATATCGAGGTTGCGCTAGATTTTGCGGGACACCGCGAAAATGAAAAAGAACGCGCCTATGAATTACTAGCCAGGGTTGGTATTAAAAAATCCGAGGCTGATCGATTAGTCCAAAAATTGTCCGGCGGGCAACAACAACGCGTAGCCATCGCCCGCGCTATGGCTGGCGATGTGCCGATTGTGGTGGCAGACGAACCAACTGGCAACATCGACGAACACACCGAAGAAAAGATTTTAGCACTGTTCAAATCCTTGGCTGATAGTGGCAAAATTGTGATAATCGTAACACACAGCCAAAAAGTCGCTCGCCACGCCGACGCGATTGTCATGCAGATGCAAGGCGGCAAATTAGGTAGATAAAAAGGTATAATAGAGTCATGAAGATATTAGTTGTCGAGGACGAAGTCAAGATTGCAGGCGCTATTGCTCGCGGGCTACGCCAAGAAAAATTCGTTGTTGAGATCCAAAATGACGGTGATAGCGGATTGGGCGCAGCGCTGGGTGATGAATACGATCTTGTTATCCTGGATTGGATGTTGCCCGGAACAAGCGGTGTTGATATTTGCCAAGAAATCAGAAAGGCCCAAATCAAAACACCCATTTTGTTTTTGACTGCCAAATCGCAAATCCGCGACCGTGTAACAGGCCTGGACGCTGGGGCGGACGATTACTTGATAAAGCCGTTTAGTTTCGAGGAACTAATGGCACGGGTGCGGGCACTACTTCGTCGGCCAAGTGATATTTCGGGTAACGTCCTGCGGATCGGTAATTTATCGCTTGACACTGTGAAACACGAAGCGCGACGCGGTAAAACACGCCTGAAACTGACCACGACCGAGTTCAGGTTGTTGGAATACTTAATGCGAAATTCCGGTCGCGCCATGAGTAAGGACAAAATTATCGGTCACGTTTGGGATTTTGACACCGACATTTTACCCAACACCGTCGAAGTCTATATCGGGTCACTACGCCGCAAAGTTGATAAACCGTTCCCTGGCAAACCATTAATAAAAACCCTGCGCGGTTTTGGATATTTAATTGATGAAAGTGATTGATAAAGCAGTTTTGAAACTAGCGGGGATTTATACTCTAATTTTACTCGTAGTTAGTATTGGTTTTAGCGTAGCCTTTTTTGGTGCAACCAACAACGAGCTAAACCGCCCTATCGTGCAGCGCGCCGGATTTGCGCAAGGTCGATTGTCCATAGATGAAAACGAAAGTTTTCGTATTTTAATGCAGCAACGCGATAACGAAATACGCGACAACATGTTGATTTTTCTAATATTTATTAATCTGGGCGTATTGATATTTGGGGCGATGGCTAGTTATTTTTTGGCGCGCCTAACCTTAAAACCAATCCGTCGAAACATGGAGACCCAAGCTCAATTTGTCAGCGACGCCAGCCACGAATTACGCACGCCACTGACTGCCATGCAAATGGAAAACGAGGTTGCACTACGTGATAAATCACTCGATAAAAAACAGCTGCAAGAATTAGTAAAAAGCAATTTAGAAGAGGTTGGCAAACTGCGAGAGCTAACCGACCGATTGTTAAAGTTGAGTCTAGATGAAAAACCCGAAATTACCGAAATCGATGTCCGCGAGCTAGTGAACAAAACCCAAACACGGTGGCAAAAGATTGCCGACCAGCAAAAAATCGTTATCAAAAATACCACCAAATCGCACAAGATACAAAGTAACACTGAATTATTCTTAGAAATCCTGGCCATACTAATCGATAATGCCATCAAATATAGCCCACGCGGATCAACCGTGATTGTTGGTAGCGAAAACGGCGATGTGTTCGTGCAAGATTCCGGCTGTGGCATTAGCGACGATGACATGCCGTTTATTTTTGATCGATTCTACCGCGTCGAAAAATCACGAGTTGGCGACGGATTCGGGCTTGGCCTACCACTCGCCAAGCGTTTAGCCGAGCAAATCGGGTTTAAGATTACTGTTGAGAGTAACGACGACACAGGTGTAACTTTTTGGGCTAGAAAGGTATAATGGTAATATGAACGACGAAATCAGATTTAGCGACGACCTAACTTTTGACGAGTATAAAAACTCAGTTGGTGAAAATATCACGCTTGTTATTCGCGACAAAGATATTCTGCTAACCGCCAAAATGTTAGCCAAATTATATGGGGTGGATATCAGTACTATACGCAAACAGTCGAGAGATATTTTTGATAGTAAAGTGTTGAATAAAAAGTCAGTTAGTGAAATTATTGCCCATCGTGCGGACGACGGTAAGTTGTATGAAACTCGGTATTATGACGAAAGCGTTGTTGTTGAACTGGGTTTGCGCTTGCGATCAGACGAAGCGAAAAAGTTTCAAGAGTGGCTTGTTGCCAGATAAGTAGTTATTTGATAAACGATTTGATTGCGCTAATTGCGCCACTTGATTCGATTTCTTTCTTTGACAACTCGCCTGTATTTTTAATAGCGAATAGCGACTCAGACGCATATGCTACAATTTGAGTCATACTTTCTGGCGATATCGATTCTTTGGCCTCAAGCATATTCTGCAAAACCCTAGCATTCGTGGCACGTTGCTGGTTTTGCGCCATTTGGTTTCTGGTTACGCGATAGTTTTTAATTGTGAATGAGTAAAAGATTGACGGAAAAATGAATAACCAAATGTGACTAAAAATCTCATCTCCAATCACTCGCAGATTTTGAGTAGAAAATGAACCCCAAACCGACGGCCAATCCTGTGCCAACGCAATTAATATAACTATAGCGAATAAAACCCAGCAGTAGAATAATCGTTTGGAAAGCGGTTTTGGGTTAAAGAAATGGAGGAATCTCTTTGGCTTACTCTCGATATGATTTTCGCCGTAGAGAGTTTCACCTGCGGCGTTGACTAATTTATCGTAATGCTTTGCCCACTCATCGAGCGCAACAAATTCGCTAAGTTTGCCCTTTTCCACCTTACTTGTGTTAATAATTTCTTCAATCTTCTTATTTCCAGTCTTTGTGATCTCACCCTTAAGGTTGCTCGTCTGATTTCGAATTATCTCAGTTGAGTCAATTTGTGTTGCGCTTAATGAGAAGACGGCGTAAAGATAAGTTTGCTGGTTTGCAAGATATGCCGATTCGAACCAAGATACAAATTGCCCAAAAGCTTGTGAATTTGTTTCGTCAATCTCGTCGTAAGAGTTTATAACTGGGATACTATGACTAGCCGCAATAGCTACACTCATTCTTAGCCAATCAATAGCTTGCTTGAAGTGGTTAAAGCCATTTTGCAGTTCAGGTAGTTTAGCAACATTAGCAACGATTTTTAAACGTTGCTGTACGCGGAATAATTTATTGATAGTGTCATAGAAAACTTGAGGTTTATCTTCCAAATTCAGAAAGTTACTAATAGCCAAATTTAGATAATCTTCGTTTGAGTCGGGGTTGAAGTCCAGGGTAAAAGGATCGGCGAAGATTTGCTTTTTCATAACATCATTATAACACAGATTATTTGACAAGCATACGATTCAATGTTAATGCCTATGCTTATTTGAAGGAAACCTATCTTTTTGCGAAGCAAAAGAAAAAACCCTTAAAAACCAAATTCGATTTAATATTTGCCGGCTTCGCCGGCGTTTTCCCCGCCGATTTTTTTAATAAATTATTGAATTTGATTTTTGGGATTTTATGCACGCGTAGCGTGCGTGGCGCGCCTTCGGAATTTCTCTCATGTATGGGGCGAACGATGGGGCTCGAACCCACGACCTACGGGACCACAACCCGTCGCTCTAACCAACTGAGCTACGATCGCCACGCCGGGACATCTTATCAAAAAAACGCAAAAAGTGCAAAGAGAAGCTTTACGCATAGTACTAGATAGATATTGATGAGTGACGAACGAAGCTGGCAAATTAATGTCGAACCTGGTAGAATATCGATATGAATAAACTCGCCGGGCCGCCGAAGAAGGAAGTTTTTGTTAAACGATTTCGTGCTTGGACGAAGTTAAAAGTCAAAATTAACCTCAGCCAAAATATTCCGGCTGGGTACAAAGCACGGGATGTTTGGTGGGTTTCGCTTGGACATAATGTAGGTGTCGAGGAGGACGGCAAAGGCAACATGTTTAACAGGCCTGTTTTAATTGTTCGCGGATTTAATAGATACATGTTTTGGGGTGTGCCGTTGTCGACGACAATCAAAGAGGGAAAATACTATTACAAAATTGTTGTTAGTGGAAAAACTAGCAATGTTTTGTTAAGTCAACTTCGTGTTTTCGATTCGCGAAGGCTGATAAGTAAATATGGGATGGTGGGTATACATGATTTTGACTCAATAAAAAAGAAGCTTCGTGAATTCTTGAAATAAATTTATAAAAATATGCCTCCGTCAACGACAGAGGCGATCCCGAAGGAATTTGTATCCACAGTTTAGCAAAAAATCTCTCGCATGTCAATATACTATTTGGGCGATAAATAGGGAAGGGTTGTCTGTGGGTCTAGCCAGCAAACGGTGCACAGGCTTAGATTTCGCGAAATGTTTCAATATGTGCGCCCAAACTGTTCAAACGTTTGTAAAAATCTTCGTAACCGCGGTTGATATTATAAACATCACGCAAAATCGACATACCGGGTGTGGCCAACATCGCTAGGAGAACGACCACGCTCGGCCTAAGTGCTGGCGGAGCTATTATGTCAGCTGGTCGCCAATGAGTTGGACCGGTGATATACACACGGTGCGGATCGACCAATTCGATGTTGGCGTTTAGTTTGGACAATTCGGTAAAGTAAATCGCTCGATTTTCGTACGACCAATCATGAATCAAAGTTCGCCCCTTGGCCATAGTGGCGATCAATCCCAAAAACGGCAAATTATCCATATTAATACCCGGAAACGGTAGCGCATGAATTTTATCGTTAGCGGCATGCATCTCAGACTTCTTGATCGTAATATCCACTAAACGTGTTTTGTTATTGTACGATTTATATTCCAAACTGAGTGCAAAATCAAGTCCCAGACCACGCAAAGTCGCCATTTCTAATTCCAAGAATTCAATCGGCGCGCGTCGCACGATAATTTCCGAATTAGTCATAATACCGGCAGCGATGAAACTCATAGCTTCGATCGGGTCTTCGCTAACGAAATATTCGACGTCGCAATTGATTTCTTTTACCCCATGAATTTTCAGAATAGTCGTACCAATTCCTTCGATTTTGACACCCAATTTTTGCAAGAAAAAACAAACATCCTGAACCATGTAATTCGGCGAAGCATTACGAACAATCGTTTCGCCATCATTCAACGCTGCGGCCATCACGATGTTTTCGGTTGTTGTGTCACCGCGTTCGGTCAAAACAATCGGACCGTCGGGTGATTGTGATTTAACGTGTATTTGGTAATAATCCGTGTTAGCGTCAACGCACAGGCCGAACTTGCTCAGACCAACCAAGTGCGGTTCGATAGTACGTTTTCCAAGATTACATCCACCCGAAAAAGGCAACTGAAAATCTTTGTATTGGTGAAGTAGCGGCCCCAGAAACATCAAAATTGTGCGAGTTTTTTTGGCAGCATCAACGTTGATTTTGTCTAACTGGAGTCGTTTCGGTGGAATAATTTCCAGATCATTTTCAACATTCAGCCAGCGTGTTCGTACGCCAATCGATTCGAAAACTTCCAAAATACGATTAACTTCTTCGATGCGAGCAACGTGACGTAAAACGGTTTTCCCTTTGTTCATTAGTGACGCGCAGAGTAATCCGAGCGACGAATTCTTGCTGGTTTTAGTTTCAATTTCACCACCGAGTTTACAACCACCGTTGATACGTAAATTAAGTTTGTTCTCGTCATTAACCGACAAAATTTCTGTATTCAGTGCATCGGAAATCCGCGCAATTATCTCAAGACTGATATTCTGAGCACCCTTCTCAATACGATTAATGGCTGACTGGCTAGTACTTAGTTTTTTCGCTAAATCAACCTGCGTCATGTGGTGACTAGTGCGCAACTCAGCGATTAATCGACCGATTTTTTCACGATAAAGTTCTTGTTGCATAATGTCAAAAATTATATCACACATGATATATTAAAAACAAGTAAAAAATACTACACATGAATGTATTCTAAAAATGCGCGCTTCGTGCTAAACTGGAAAAGAAGTAACAGGAGGAAATTATGACATAGAATTGAGATGAGATTTAGTTAAAATCTCTTTTGATTCTGTAATAATAGGAGGAAAATTATGAATGATGAAAAAATTTTTGAACTCATCCATGCGGAAATCGAACGGCAACGCGATGGGTTGGAATTGATACCCAGCGAGAATTATGTATCACAACAAGTGCTTCTTGCTATGGGGTCGGAATTTACCAATAAATATTCCGAAGGATATCCGAATTTCGACGAATTGGATGATGAATCAGTGATTTCGACGAAAATTTTACCGAATTATCGTTATTATGGCGGCCAAATTAACACTGATCGCGTTGAACGGTTGGCGATTTGGCGAGCGATGAAATTGTTCAATGCCGATCACGCTAACGTTCAACCGCACTCTGGCGCGCAGGCTAACAATGCAGTTTATAACGCGTGGCTCGAACCAGGCGACACGGTTCTTGGTATGGATCTTGGTCATGGTGGGCATTTGACGCATGGATCGCCGGTGACGCAGAGTGCGCAGATTTATAACTTTGTTCGTTATCACATCGATCCCAAAGATGGTCGGTTCGACTATGACGAAATTGAAAAAATCGCATTAAAAGAAAAACCGAAAATTTTGTTAGTCGGTTATTCGGCCTATGCGCGAATTCCGGATTTTGCGCGGTTTGCCGAAATTGGCAAGAAAATTCCGGGATGTTTGTTGATGGCCGACATGGCACATGTCGCGGGATTGATCGCGGGCGGTGTGCATCCGAACCCGTTCGATTTTGGTTTTCATGTGGTTACAACAACGACGCACAAAACTCTGCGCGGACCGCGGGGTGGTCTGATTTTGTCACGAGGTATTGTTGGTAGTCCTCTAAAGAAACCAGAGAAAACTTTGGAAAATATTCCGATTTTGATCGATCGTTCGGTTTTTCCGGGAACGCAGGGTGGACCGCTGATGCATGTCATTGCGGCCAAGGCTGTGGCTTTTCACGAAGCGCTGCAACCCGACTTTAAAAAGTACGCAGCCAGGATCGTCGCCAATACAGCCGAACTGGCCGAGCAGCTAAAAAAACGCGGTTTCAAATTAGTGTTCGGTGGTACTGAAAACCACTTGATCCTAACCGACGTCATGAGTAGTTTTGGTGTTCATGGTGGTATTGTTGAAAAAGTTCTCGATGATATCGGTTTGACACTCAACAAAAACGCTATTCCAAACGATCCCGAACCACCGTTTCGTCCATCGGGAATTCGCTTGGGCACACCAGCTATCACTACGCGCGGGTTGATGGAAAAGGACATGGAAAAAATCGCCGAATGGATGAAACTAGCTATTGATAATCGCGATAATCCGACGATGATCAAAAAACTCCGCGCCGAAGTCCAACAATTCGCCCGCCAGTTCCCGCTACCAAGTGACAAATAATCCATGATACAATGGGCTTATGATAATCGCTGGCGTTGACGTTGGAATATTGACCGCGATTTGCGCGTTGCTTTTCATCGCGATAGTTTGGTCGATAGTTAAATTAATCAGAAGAATTGTAAAAAAACGCGATTGGCAATACCACGCCATTGTCCTAGTGTTGCTACTCGTGCTGTTCGGCGTTGCGGGATATTTCGAGGGCAAACAACAATATATCAATTATTGGGCGTCGGAAATTACGCGCGCGGTGGTTGGTCGCGATGATGTTTCGGCCAAATGTGTGCGTGCTCTTGGTGATTCACTTGACGTTAATCAATACGGCCCGTATGTTGGTTGGGTAAAACCCGGCGATAATTACTCAAAACTCGATCGTACAACCTGCAAGCGTTTTCAAGAATGGCTGGCCACTGACCGAAAAACTGCAACTAATGATCAGGCTTATGCTTTGCACACAATTATGCACGAAGCGATCCACGTGGCGGGCGAATTCAATGAATCAGAAACAGAATACAAATCGATCATACTTTACGAGGATATAATGGTGAAATTCGGTATGGATCGCGAATTTGCGAGAAATTACGTTGAACATTTTAAGAAAAACATCACTCCGCGTTTGCCCGAACAATATCACGTTGATTGGGCCGCCAAAGAAAACGCTAAACAAGAGTAAGTAGCGTCGAAACTAGCTACTGATAATCGCGATAATCCAGCGATACTTAAGAATTTCCGCTGCCAAGCGACTGTGCTACAATATAGTTTATGGCTATTTCCTGGTTTAGTGTTGGAATGCTAACTGTTATTTGCGTTTTGTTGATCGTAGTAGTGATAATTCAAACCAAAAAATTAATCGTTTACATCAAAAATATTAAGAAAAAATCAAACGATGTTTTGGCGTATAAAATCATCGTCTTAGTTTGTCGAGTGATAGCACTGATTGTTCCGCTAGCGCTGATTATTGACGCCGGCTATCACGAAATTCGTTGGCAATATACGCAATATGTGGCTACAACCATTACGCGATATGTAACGGGCAGGGATGATATAACAGCCAGATGCGTGCGCCGACTAGATTTTAACTTAATGAATTTACCCATTAGCACTGTGGGAGGTGTAGCTAAGAAAACACATTCTGAAATTAATTATAATCTTTGTCGCATTCTAGCTCAATGGTTAATGTCGGATCGCGAAGAAGTTACTAATGAAGTAGGATGGGCCCTACACACAATTATTCACGAAGCGGTTCACTTGACGGGCGAAGAAAACGAACCTAAAACCGAATGTAAATCGATTATGATGCATGAAGATGTTGCATTTGAAACTCTCGGTATCGACAGAGAAGTTTCACGACGCTTTGTCGAATACTATAAAGCCTTGGACTATAATGATCCGACAAATTGGGCACTACACTTGGCGCTAGGCTACACAGTTGATTGGCGGGAATGTGAAACAGCTGAAAACACCGAGCAAGAGCAAGAAGAAGAAACATCGACGGAGTAAAACCTAGTTATCGTAAGATGCTCGTACACTCGAGCGACACAAATATATTATACCTAAAAGCGGTAGCACGAGACCAAGAACAATCATATCAATGAGCAGCACTTGACCTGCTTTTGAGTTGCTAAACAACGAAAAAAACGTGTCGGCGGACTCGATAAAGGAAATTAGTTTAGCGAGGAAATACAACCCTAAACCAATCATAGCAACGAATCGAACGATTTTCAAACGAGTGAATATTAGCAAAATAGCACTGATGCCCATTGTTAACGTAGCTATCGAAGACAGAGAAGCAGTAAAATCTTTGAAAAGCGAACTGAGCTGGGTCGTAGTTACGGACGACGACGATATAGATTGGTAATCCAGACCGACATACAGAGATTGTAATATTATTAACAATGGTACGAACATCAACATAGCCAAAAAATAAATTCCATCTGGCAAACCGGTTTTATATTGTGGTGTGATGTTAGCTACTGGATCTTGCGCGGGAATATCCTGGGCCCACACTGGGCGGTAATCTTTCGTCGGTTCAGTCGGAACTGGTGTGGTGGGTTCGACAGGTGTGGCGGTAGGGACGAGGCTCGGCTCCGGCTGTTCAACCTTTGACTCAGATAACATTTCCGGCTGCGTCGGCGGTTGTAGCACTAGTTTACCAGATATTTGATTTTGCGCTAATTCGGGTGTCGGATTTGGTGGTGGCGTATTCTCATCACTAAAAGGACTGTTATTCATAACGCTTATGATTATAGCATAATGATCAAGAAGATTACAAGCCGCGTGCTTTCCAATCAACGCGATACTGAGCTGGTTGACGTGGATTTATATCATTCTTGAAATATTCTATAAAACGATCAGCTTCACTACTCTTAACACCAAAACCGGTAACCACGTTTTTATAAGTAAGCATGGATTTGTAAGTCGCCTCCGCTTCGTTCCTCGCGCCCTTTAAATACATCGCCTCGTAAAGAATTACTTCGAATGCCCAACCTTGCGCGTCAGAGAGTTTTCGGCGATCAGTCTTGAGCCAGCTGTAAAGACTATCGCACACAATGTGCGATAGCGACGATTTCCTTTTGCCAATATAGACGTAACCATGCGGCTGACTAAAGATAGCACTCTGAATAGTACCAGTACCATCATCCAAGTTACATGCAGCCGAAATATCATCATTACCGACGGCTTCGCGAATAATTTGCTCAGCCATGCACTCAACATACTTCACATCCTGTCTAAGGTTTTCATTAGCATTAAAACCGTTTGCATATTTATCGATAGAACAACCAAATTGATGCTGAAGACTACTGATATAACGTTGTTGGCCACTGAAATAACCCGTTACACTAAATGCCACTACTGCTATTACTAGAATCATTACATAATAACCTAGAGAACCATTTCTAAACTTTGTTTTCATGAACATCTTTAGGGCCGTTGTTATAGTTATCGCGAACAATAATGAAAAGATTATGTTTAGTACGCTGATACCATAACCAACAGACGTAATTAGTAACACTATGAGCACAGCTCCAATCGTAATCATAGTATAAACCGAAGTTGGTAAATCATGCTTGATTTCTATGCCGAGGATTTGTATCGGAATTGGATCACTGATCCCCTTGTTAGTGTCTTTTGGCAAGGGTGTATTTTCAGTCGAAATGACGGTTGTTGGTTTAGGTTGTGGTACGTCGAGCGGATCAATATAATCATATTTAGGTGATTCGTTAGTGGGTTTTTCAGGTTCGAGTTTAGGGTGAGATAACATTTCTGATGCACTGGGCGGTGTCAAAACGTGATTATTGTGACTGAAATTTTGATTAGGATCCTGTGATGATGTTGTCTTTTTATTAGGGGTTTTGCCGTACATCTACAAATTCTCTGGTTCTTGTTCGAGCGTAACGTTAAATTTGGTTTTAACGGTGGCGAGGATTTCCTCGCGGGCTGCGGCCAGGTCGGCATAATTTCGCGCATGATCATTGATCAGAATGAGAGCGGCTTTATCGCTGACGCGCATACCGTGGAGAACTTTTCCTTTTAATCCGCATTGTTCGATCAACCAACCAGCGGCCAAAACTTCCTGAGAATTCATAGTGAAAATCGGCGCGTTGGGGTATTCAGCGCGCAATTTGGTCGCTTCGTCATTTGTTAATGTAACGTTATGGAAAAAAGATCCCGCGCTGGGCTCGACGGCTGGATCGGGTAATTTACCAGCGCGAATGTCCGTAACAGCCCGACGAATCGTCGCGGGGTCGCGGTCAGTGATACCACGCTCATTAAGGTAAATTTGCAAAGATTTGTACAGTTCGCCAGTGATTTGACCCGGACGCAACTTGATCGTGATAGTCGTGATAAAATAGCGACTCTTAGCGGAAGAATTGAAAATACTTTGACGATAAGACAGATTCAATTGATCGTAGTCGAATACAACGAAAGTTTGTTTTTCGCTATCATACGCTGTCACGTTGACTAAAACCTGTGACAAATCTTGACCATAAGCCCCAGAATTTTGAAAAACCGCACCACCGACTGTGCCGGGTATAGCACTCATCGCTTCGATGCCGGTAAGACCGCGCGACACACTGTACGCGACCAAATCGTCGAGGATTTCGCCCGAACCGCACTTGATCAGAAATTCATTATTATTACGCGACACAACCTCAATCCCCTTGATTTTATTTAGAAAAATCACACCATCAAATCCATCGTCACGACCAATAACATTTGAACCACCACCCAACACGAACCACGGTAGGTCGCGCTCGCGCGCAAATTCTATAGCAGCTACTAGATCTTTTTCTGTTGTAATTTCTACAACATATTTAGCAAAACCGCCAAGTTGCATGGTGGTCAAAGTTGCTAACGAAACATTTTCTTGGTATTTCATTTCTTCTGATCCTTTCTTCGTTTTGGTATAAATATGGAAATAACAGATAGTAAAATACCAACAGCCAGGCAGTAGATCCCATAACCAAATTCATTAGGTCGCCAACCGATGTTGAATTTTAGAAACCATAAAGTAACAGTTGTCAAATTAACAATTACACCAATCAACACGATTGGTTTGAGAGCTAAGAACGCGCCGAGTAGTACCACTATCGCACCAACGAAAATCGCTGCGATGACGTTGAGACTAAAACCAAGATTATCCAAGAAATCAAGTGGTAAAATATCGATCAATGCTACATTGGACGGCCTAAGTCCCTGCCACCATGGCAGAAAAGCACCAACAGCTACCGCTGAAATGGCGATCAAATTCACGATGAAAAACAACAAGCGACGTTTTTTTCGCATGATTCAATTTTACTATGAAGCAAGTAAAAAATAAACAAAAAATCCGCCCACGAGTGGTCGGCGGAAAAATTCATGGTGAGTCGGGAGGGATTCGAACCCTCGACACCAGGCTTAAGAGGCCCGTGCTCTAACCAACTGAGCTACCGACCCTGAAAATAGGACCAGGACATTTTACTCTGTTTTCTTCTTTTTTTCAACCCCGCTTCCTGATATTACTTGTCTGCACTACCCGGGCTTGGTAGTAACGCGTCAGGTGATTAACCGAGCAGTTTCTGTGGAAAACTTTCAAAACAATAGTATGAAGAAAGCTTGCAATGCGTTTATGTCTTTGTTACAATACAGATAACCTTCCCGTGTAGCTAGCGATGGGACAGGAAAGAAAAATCTAAGTTGCGGTGTGTAAAACAAGCCGCAGAAGGGAAATATCAACAGTGAAGAAGATTGTCAGAGTAATTGCTGCAGCTGGTGCTGTAGTAATGTTCGCGGCGGTTGTCATGCCGTTGGCGTCCTATGCGGCGACAGACACTACCTCAACGGATGTAGAGGTCGTTATTGAGACAGAGTGTGTTATTGGTAGTACGAGTGGTAGTGGAAACGGTGGCGCCGATACGCTATCGTTAAATCTGACGACCACAACGCCGAATAAGGCAGTTTCGTCAGCCTCAGGCGAATACTTGGGTATTGTTTGTAACAACGACACATGGACATTAACTGAGGAAATCGACACCACTAGTGGTGCGACGGTTAACTTGGTTGGTAATGTAAGTAGTGCTATTGGGTTCACATCTTGGACAGCTGGTACAGCAAGCAACGCTAGTGATTTTACCGTTAATACTTGGGGTATGAAATATGCTGAAGTTGCCGCTAAGGGAAGTAACTCAGTTGCAACAGGTGCACAAGCTTTTCATAGTGTGACAACGACCCCGAAAGTTGTAGCTAACGGCGTTGCTGTATCAGGTTACAACATAGAACAAACCTTTGGTGCTAAAACCGATGGATCTTTAGCTGAGGATACTTACGAGTCAACTATTCTTTATACTTTGACTGGTGTTTAAGATCGTGTTTCAATTCGATGGCTTCACATGAGCAAGCCATCGGAATTGGGTCGCGAATGGATGAACCTTAAAAGTTTTCCAGTTACGATAAGATAAGAGTGATTTAACTTAATTGGAGGGGAAATGAAATACAGAAAATTAGTACTGTTAGCTGGCTTGTCAGTGATTGGTGCAGTATTTATTAGTTCAGTTGCCTCAGCCAAAATTAATAAAGATATCGTACAGGACAATAATATTGGTATTGCTGTTTCACCAATGTTGAATGCGCGTTTAACTATGGATCCCGGTAGTGTGACAGAAGGTAGATTTCGTGTACGTTCTCCGGGCATCGAAACTACAGAAGTGTTTGCGGAGGTAAGTCCATATGCTGCCGGTGAAGACGAAAGATACGAAACGGGAATCTTTAACCAGACTTCAGCCTATACTAAAATTACTGAGTGGACGACTCTGGGGCTGCAAGATTGCACAATCAATAAAGAGGAAAAAGGTCGGATTTACTTTACCATGCGTCCTCAAGAAGAATGTTATGTAACATACAAAATTACCGTACCGGCAGATGCTTATGGCGGCAGTCAGCACGCAGCGATTTTTGTGCAAACAGTGCCGCCAGAAAGTGGTAAAGGTAATAGCACAATTGTCAACACTTATCGGATAGGTTACATTATCAGGAACGATGTTGATGCTCCTGGCGCAAAATCAGAGGGACAAGTTGTTGAGATAAAAATTCCCAAACTACTGTTTGTTCCACCAATTAAAACATCAATTTTAGTGAAAAACACTGGTTCTCTGGATTTTGAAGCTAAATACAAAATGACGATCCAGACATTCTTTGGTCAAAAGGAAGTCTATTCTGAGGCCAAAAAGTCGCTCGTTATGGCAGAAACAGAACGACTCTTAACAGACAAATGGGATAAAACTCCAAATCTAGGACTTTTCAAAGTAACAGTTGAAGTAACGATTTTGGATGAAACTATCATGCTGACTAAAACAGTTTTAGTTATACCATTGGCGCTAATAGTAGCAATTATTGTGATAATTCTATCACTAACACTGTGGATTTATGTCAAGATTCGTAAAAACAAAAGTGGTAAAAGTAAGAAAGTCTGAGAACTGAGAGAAAGTTGACAAATCATACAACAAGATGATAAAACGATTATAGATATTTTTAAGTAAAGACGACCTGATGAAGAAATCGAAAACCAAACAAGCGAAAATCAAACTCTGGGTAGCCGGTATAGCGGCTGGGTTGGTGGTGGTGGGAGCGATTATTTTCAAAATAGTGATGATAATGCGCGATCCGGATGTGTTAGGTACAACTACAGTTAGTGTAACAGTAACCTGCGATACCGTCTGCACTGATTTGATTGATGAACTTATCAACGATCAGAGCGGTCAACCGATTCTACCAAATAGTAGTGGTGAGTTTGATATCAATGACACGAACGTCACAATTAACACTACCGTCAAGGGCACTGCGCAATTAGTAGTAACGTTGACTAATAGCGCCTATCCCGCACCACTTGGTTTCGAATTATTTAATCAACTATTCTCTAGTGGTGATGCGGCTTATGACGCGATTGGTCAGATGTTTGAAATATTACCGAGTAGTGGATTATCCAGTTATCTTCAACTCGGACAAAATATTTTGGATATTTATGTCAAGAGTGCGATTCATAGTCCAGCGCAAGACATTCATCGACAAATTATTATTAATTATGTTCTACCCGATCGACCAGATCCGAGAATTATTGACTATAAATTAACTAATAACAGTGGTAACAGTCTGCCATATGTGAATGGCGTGACAGACCAAGTAGCGAAAGATAGTGATTTACCATTACACGTTAAACTGAACGCTGATAATGCGAATAGGATACAACTATTAGTAACTGATAACAACGGTAACGTTAGTATTATCTATGATGGTGTACCCCTACCAATTGATTCAGGAACAGGTTACGCGACATACCTAGTTGACGCCGCAAATAATGGTGTACCAGGTTTACATGTTGGTCGTAACATTATTAAACTGATAGTTACGGGTCTGAATGGGCGAACTATTAGTGTTGAATGGATTGTTCATTATTGGCCAGAAGGTGTTGAACCACCAAATACTGGTGTGCTGAGAATCGGCGGGTTAACGTTTGCGATCACTGACCTACTACTAAGCACCGGAGTTTTACTATTGTTTGTAACCATCGTAACTGTAATTATTCTCAAAAAACGCAACGATCAAAAAAATGGACAGAAAAAAACAGAATCAAAGAAAAAAACTGGAAGAATAAAAATAACTTTTATCTAATTAGTTATTGCAGAATATGTAACAACTTGCTTATACACTGAACAAGGGGTAAGTGGGGGCTGACCGTCTCGAACAGCGAAATTTACTTGAGTATTCTCAGCTGTAGGTGACGTTGATGGAGCGAATGTAGGACCTGAATTCGCAGCGATCAATGTTGGAGTAGTTGGGGTGGAAGCCCAACCAGTTGAAGTGGTGGATGCACCAACTTGAAAACCCCACGTTTTAGCATCGATGGCATTACCAATAGTTGGCGGAATAACTAACGAAGAGTTTGTTGCACAAATCAAATTAGCGCCTGAACTCTCGATATATAAACTATAACCACTAGGATTATTGGTGGTGACCCCAACAGATACATAATCTTGATCAAACGGCGAAGTTGGAGCTATATTGAGAACTACTGAACTAGCGGAAGCATCAATTTGCAGGAAAATATCGTCCATATAAAGAAATCCACCAATAGAGCGACCCTGTTTATTCAGAACAGGCATATTGCTGCCGCCAGGATCGATTGTAGCCGCCATCGTATCAATCTCGACACTATTATTCACCGTAACGGATACTAGACCAGGATCATGAGCGGCGGTAGTACAAATTATACTATCGTTTGTCACATCAGTTGCTACGTTCGCGATCACACAAACAGCCGAAACGCCCTCAATGTCTAATGTAACAGAAATTGGTAAAGCTAGCGAAGGTGGTCCTTCAAATGAAATAAAATTATGACCAGTAATTGTGATAACATCACCACCATCGATTGAACCAGTTGGCGGATAAACAGTGTAGATTGTTAGTGGCATACGATAAGTGTAAGCGTCTGTTAAAGTTAGTACAAGATCATTAACCGTTACAACAACATCGACCAGTCCTTCGTCATGCGCTGGCGGAATAACTTTAATAGTGTTGAGATCCACAACAACAATGTTACTAGCTGACACTTTGGTATTGTCAAAATGAACTGTGGGCGGGGTGATACTAGAATTATCACAACTAAACGGTGCACCATTGGATGGGTAAAAAACATTGTGCAAAGTATCAAACATACCACCCGTTAATCCATCCATTGTGCAAACTGGTACTAGATTACGATCATCAGCATCACTATCTTTGTCGATGCTAAAACTATAAACTTTGCCGATCATCCCTCCGGCTATACCGGCACCATTATTCGCACTACCCAAATAGATATTGTACGGGGTATGAGGTAGAGTTCCAGGAACAATCTGGTTAAAGTTGTTTGATCCACCGTTTAGACTAACCGTAAACATAGCTTTGGTACCATCAGCGCTGAGTGTTGCTGATATTCGATCTCCAGAGTTCATAGCACCGCCAGCGGTGGCGTTAGCGTTTCCATAATTCGCGGTTGGTAACATAAATCCGCTGGTTGGTAGTGTAATTACATAATAATCACCGGCGACTAATACTCCTGCGACGTATTGACCACTGTTGCGCGTTGCATCGAGTGTCATAGTAGTGTTACCTAGTTGATTAACGTTAGTATCAATATACTGTGATCCGTTAAAATCCAACCAACCTAAACCATAATACTGATTTGTACCATCCGAATATCTGGATGCACCCGTTATATCATTTCCGGTAATTGTTACTACACCGTTCGGATCATAGCTAACTCCAAAACCCTGACCCCCCGTCGTTGGACCCAGGGTCGGGTTGATACTGATGAGTTCTGGAATATAAGTATAATAATCGGGATGATGATAGATCCTAGGTCCAACACCCACAGTCACATCGACACCCCCAGCCGCATTGGGGGGTGGGACAAATGAGATATTATCATCATCGATGATATTGATACTACTTAGATTAACTGGGATATTTCCCATAAACAAACTATCAAAGTTGAGTGCGCTACCAGTTGCTAGATTTGTGCCCGAAACTATGATGATACCGTTTGGATCGTGACTAATATCAAAACCAATCCCCCCGATAGTTGGTCCAGAATCCGGTGAAACTGTGTCGATAATTGGTCGTCCATAGATCGTGACTGATAGTGATGTGCCGCTCATCGGACCGATGTAACTATTAGTTGATGGTGATAATACTACGTTAGTCATATACTCGAATAGATCCGGGGTATAATCAAAGTTACAAGAAGTTGTATTAGTCGCAAAATCGTAATCGAGTAGGTCAAAAGTACAAAGATCATCCGGCGAGAAAACACCACCCGCTGGACTCCCACCTAATAAATCAGATAAATCAATAGTTCCGATAAATGGACCATTCATTGTTAGTGTAAAAGTTCCAGTTACTCCATAACGTAGATAACTTGGTCCAGTAATCGTCATTTGATTCGCCATCACCCAAATATGATCATTTAATGAATCGCTCGCAGTAGATTGAAAACTTTTTCCAATTAAACCAGAATTAACACTATTCGTGATTGTGGTAGTAATTATTTGTCGACCTGGCGCGGTTGGGGTATATGACATAGTGAAGGGTGCTGCCGCTGACCAAGTAGCAGTGCCAAGTAGCCCAGCGTCACTAGCACTCACACTACCCGTACCAACCAACATACCGTTGGGTTGGAGCGCATAATCCTGCAAAACTCCAACATAAGCAATCGTACAATTTGGATAACTCAAACTACACTTTGTCATAATCCGATTTGCATCAACATAAACATTCGTATACGCATGATTATTTGGACTATTTGATTCAGCGGTTAATTGCATAATATATGATGGGAAAAGTGGTCCGCTCACACTATCATCACGCAAAGTATAAGTAAAAGTACGAATGTATGTTTCACCCGACGAAAACGTATAAGTATTTGTACTAGGATTAAAAGTTCCTACTGGATTTGGACCCGTCGTTACATCAGCGAACACTCCGTTACCTGATCCTCCAATATTGAACACATCAGATAATTGAATCGTACCACCCCAAGTTGGACCAATCGTAATTTCAAGTGTGTAAGTTCCTGTGCCCCCACGCGCTAACGATGTTGAATTCGGCGCTGGGGTGATTTTTATCCCCGCATCAATAATCGGCGAAATATCAAAACAACTATCAGAAATAGATGGAGTGCTACTTGTACCACAAATTCGAATAAAGTTACTACCCGTGGCTGTTGTATTTGGAACAAAACCAAAACCTGAAACTGCACCATCACTACCCGAAAAGTGAATTACGTTATTTCCAAAAACCCCCTCAGCACCAAACACACCGGGTGTACCTGATGAATTATCACTACTACTCAGATTTTCCGATAAAGCAATGGTCCCTTCGTATGGTGCGCCATAGGTTGATAGGTTAAATGCGATTTCACAACCCGTGCAAAAGAACGGAAAAACCCCATTTAGTTCCATAAAGTATTCTTGGGCTAACATACCAAAAACCACATCGTCACCAGACGAAGTTAGATAAATCGATTCATATTCATCAATCGGAATTTCCACATTAATCAGTGGCCACCACAAATCATCCTCGTTACTTCCATCGGATATCCAATAACTTTTTAGTGTATTCCAACTGGGTGATGTCCAAGTATAATTCAAAGTTTGACCCGTACTATCAACCGTATCTGTGTATGTTACAGAAAACGTACTTGTACTAGAATTAAATCGCGAATCACTCGATGTAAAAGTACCCTTTAATCCTGGATCAATCGTATCGTGCCAATCATCAGATAATTGTACAGGACCATTCCAACGACCATCCAAAACTACTCGACAATTAACCGTCGTACCCGGTGCAACTCGTGGTTCAGTCGTCCAAACACCCCCCACGTAACATTCATTAACAAAATCTTCCGCTACTTCAAAATATGTGTACTGCACCGGATCGCGGGGTGTTATGATCGGATTATTCGGATCAGTATTATCAATATCATCCGGTGGGATAATATTATTCGCAAACACATTCACCTGACCCGCCACGTGTGCTGGTGCGTTACACGTTACGATCGTATCACTGATAATGTGTAGATTTGTGCACGGTGATCCACCCATCACTTCATTTGTTATTCCATCAATTTCTCCACCAAAAGTGATAAACGAAACACCCTTTAACCCCGCCCCAGTGATCCAAACTGTGTTATCACCGATCGATGGACCTTCGATCGGATTAATAAATCGAATATCCGGAAAACCATAAACCGTAATATCAATCGGATCAATATCCATCGGACGCGCAAATTCGGGCGGAAATCCCGGTGCTAGTGTAATCGTACGTTCTTCTGCTGCGATAGTTGGTGTATAGGTAAATGTACAAGTCGAAGTATTAGTCGAAGGACTATAATTTGAAAATGTAAAATCACAAATACCACCATTATCAAATGTTCCACCCTGAGGTATACCATTTACTGTATCATTATCGGATAGAATAACTGTTCCAACAAAAGGACCATTGAGCGCTAAAGTATAAGTACCACTACCACCATTTGGAATAGTATCATCCCCCGTAAAGAATGTTGTTTTATTCGCGATTACCCAAATATAATCATTCAATGAATCAGTTGAATTACTATAAAAAGTTTTTCCATTCATATTTGGATCTGGACTACTAGTTACATTTGCACTCAACACATACCGCCCAGGAGCACCCGGGGTATAACTAACTCCAGAAGCACCAGAACTATTTGACCACGAGATTGTACTACTAGAACCAAAACTCGAACTTGCATCTGGTGATGATAATACGGTCGACCCAGTAAATACACCGTTTGGACGCACATCATAAATCTGCGATTCACCAACATATGCAATCGTACAAGTTGGATTACTTGCGCTACAAGCAAACGTCAACGCATCCGCAACCACATCAACATTCAAAAATGCAAAATCACCAGTTTCGGCATTAATATCCAAACGAATATACGATGAAGTATTTACCAGATTACTCGGCGCTGTATAGGTAAAAGTACGCACACAAGCACTCGTACTTAGCGTCCCAATCGTACAACTACTTACATCATAATATTTACCACCCGAAAAAGTTCCGCCCGGATAACCATTAGTCGCTGAAGTATCAGAAAACACACCACCGGCCAAAATTCCCGTCCCGTTCAAAAAATCATCCAACGTTAAAATATTAAAATCAGGAGAATACACAGTTACTGTGTATTCATGTGTCTCACCACGCGAAATCTCTAACGGACCAGTGATCAACATAACTTTTGGAATAACGTGAATATTTATTGAATCATTCGTAATATTCGGACCAGCACTACTACCTTTGATAATAATGTAATTTGGCGACACCGCGGTCGTTTTTGGAGTATAACGTAAACCCGTATAATCAGCACCATTCAACCCCAAACTACCAAAATTAATCGTGGTCGAATTAAACACACCCGACAAACACGGAACTGAACTACCCCCCGCACAATCACTATTTGATAAATCTTCTGAAATAGTAATAGTTCCATTATAAATCGCCCCATAAGTTGTAATTGATAACATCGATTCAGATAATTCGGAAAAACGATCCGGTGGAATAATTTTGTATGATTCCGCTAAAATACTCAAAACTAAATTATCACCCGCCAGCACAATATCCGGCACACCACTATTGGATACCGCAGTGGCCGTTAGGGTCGGTCTCATCAAATTAACCTGATTACTACCATCAGGATTCCAATTACTGATTAACGTATTCCACGCTGGCGAAGTATAAGTATACGTTAATGTTTGACCAGTCGAATTATAAGTATCCGTATAATCAACCGTAAATGTCGCTGTACCCGCGTTAAAACGTGAATCCGCACTCGCAAAACTACCCGACAAACTAGGATTAATGTTACTAGCATAACTATCAGCTAAACTAATCGTGCCACTAAACGCATTATTAAGAACGATACGACAGATGGTCGCTGTATTAGCCGCGATACTACGCTGACTAACCCAATCAACGCCGTTAGCGGCTAAACATAAATGAGTATAAGAAGTTGCTGGCGTATAATAAGTAAACTCACCAGTTTTACTAGGATCAAAAGTCAACCAAACATTATTAGTGGCCGGCAACGAACCGCGTGCCGGCGTGATAAATGTTACAGTATTCGGTGCACCACCATTCGTACAAGTCGACCCGTTATAATTACACCAAGTCACGTTAGCATCAGCAATTGTCACTGAGCCAAACTGAACAGTTGGTTTAACGAAGAGACCCGCTGACAGAATCGTCACCCGAGCGTAACCAGCACCAGTATGACCGGTCGCTGTTGTACCGTTCGGTTCAGTAATAGTTGAGTTACCAGCTATCGTACTACTATTTGTGATCGCAACACTATTGAGCGCCGCTGTGCGTAACCAACCCGATCCACCACCTCCTCCACCACCAGTTCCATTAGCAGCACCACCACCGAAATAACCACCTCCTCCACCACCCGCATAAATAGATCCTCCCTGTTGTGTACTAGTAGCACCCTGACCAGCTGAACCACTTGCACCTTGACTAGCCAAAGTAGTACCCCCAGCAGTTTGAGTACCACCACTAGCACCATTTCCCGTACACGCACCAGCACCACCAACATTGGATTGTGATGATCCACCAGTAGTACCACCACCCCAACCACCATGACAACCCGCGTTACCATTGTTTTGCGTACCACCCCCACCACCAGCTGCGACTAATAAATTCGTACGTACAGTTGCGTTACTAAGTAATCCGCTCGAGAGTGAAATGTGACTAGCACCACCACCCCCACCACCAGTGTTATTGTTCGTCCCACCACCACCATTCCACCCACCAATTCCAGTACTCGCGTTCGCAGCTCCACCCTGACCCCCCGAAGAAATATAAATGATTTGTCCAGCATTTAGTTGAACTGTTACAGTACTATAACCACCCTTACCCCCCTGACCACCAGTTGGAGCATTACCCCCCTGAGCACCCCAAACTTCTAATTTATAAAGTCCCGCTACTGGTGCTGTAAAAGTCTGTTCCATACCAGTCGTCCCAGCCGAACCGCCAAATGGAAAATTAATAACCTGATTGGACCAAACAGCCGAACCACCAGCTCCCGAAGTCATAGTGACGATAGTACCACCAGTCGCCGGACCAGTCGGTGGGGATAACGATATATCACCCACAGCAGCATTAGCGACAAAAACAAAAATACCTACAACCGCAACAACAACTAAAGGACCAGCAGCAGCAAAACGAGCAGAACACTCTCGCCATTTGCGCTTTAGCCATCCCGCAATATCAGGACGTCGTCTCCATCGAGCACGACCCCGATTGGCAACAACAAAAACACCGAGATATTTTCGCCGGATGTGTCCTGGACCTTTCATGATACCAAAACACACGTGGCGTAATTTCATTAATATATTCTTACCCTCTCGCCTTACACTTATCCCGTTCACTAATTTTATCAATAACGCTTTTAATTTGCAAGGACGAAAACGAGTCAAAATCAACCTTTCCACAGAAATTATGTTAAATTTTTCCACAGAATTTAATGACGTTGTATAATGACTAATGCGCGCCCGTAGCTCAGCTGAATAGAGCGTTGGTTTCCGGTACCAAAGGTCGCAGGTTTGAATCCTGTCGGGCGTACCATTCTAGTTGAGTAATGTGATATACTTTTAAAGTTATGGTTTGTATTGCTGCTTTTATAGTCCTAGCAATCTGTGTTTTGTCGCTGCCGATTATTCGTATTTTTAACAAAAAAGCTGCGGACAGTATTTGGAAATTGTTCAAGAAATCTACGTACTGTGTGTCGCGTCGAGCGACGTTTCGAAAATGCGATTCAACGTTCAAGGATGATGTTAAAAATTCAATTCTCCGCAAAGTTGTTATCAAACATCCAACTTGGGTTAAACCCCTGTCGGCCATTATTGAAATCGTCTCGGTGTTGATAATCTTTATCACGATTTGGTCGCTACTAGTTGGCGTAAAATCGTTGATATCGCTGTATGTTTATGATACTTGCAATCCGTCGCAACCGAGCGCCTGCGCCCTAAGTACCAGCGAATCCTGTAGCATCGATAGTCAGCCAATTAGTTTCTTCGAAAATCCGTTTCAATGGACAGGTAATTGGTTCATTGAATTTGGTGGAGCTATCGCGGCTATTCCAACGCGCATGAGAACTTGGGATGCACGCGATTTTCTTCCTGAAAATCCCTCATATTTCAACAAATACGACGCTAGTAAACCCATAGCGCTCGATGTTATGGACCCAGGATGCATCATTTGTCGACGCTCTTATATTGCTCAGAAAGAAAGCGGTTTTATGGATAAATATAACGTAGCGATGTTAGTTTATCCGATTCGCGATCGTTTTGCTAATTCTCATTTGATCAGTCGTTACATTGAAGCGGCGCGATTGCTGAATCCGTTGGATAGTGCAATACGACCAGTTGATTGGTTGATTATTGATCGCATATTTACCGGCAACACGACCGACGGTGATAATTTCCAAAACGCTTTTAATTATACTTATACGGATGCGACGGCGCGCAAGGTTTTGAATGATTGGTTAACTGATTTTGGTTATACTGACCAAGAAGTAGTGGAAATTATTAAATTGGTCGATTCGAATCAGGTGAAAAAAATCGTTAATAAAAATCGCGATATCGTTGATAACAAAATCAGAACTAAAAAAATCCCAACGATGATCTACAACAACCGCCGACATGATGGGTTGTTTGAGAAGTAGATTTTCCGTATCTTATTGTTTGTTCGTGATTTGTGGGTTTACTACGTTAATGCTAAAATAATTAACGATGGCCAACAAGTGTTTCAGGAAGACTGCTGCAAGGTCTAGACGTTTTCAAATTGGCAAAGACAATTTTTTGCGTCGAGTATTTTTTGTGTTCGCCATCGTGGTATTTTCGTTGATTTTTTTGGGTCTTAGGGCGCCGCTTAGTGTTCAGGCTGTCGCACTGACGGTAACGAATATTAGTCCCAACAACGGTTCGATTGCGGGGGGTACGGTTATTACAGTAACTGGTAGTGGGTTCAAGGGTGATTATGAACGTGTGGAAGCGCTGATATTTGATGGAGCATCGTATATTGATACAGGAGTTAGTCAACTAAATCATTCGATTAATGCGCGTTTTTTGATGGATACTTCTAATACTTCGACGGATAATGTTGTTTTTGGTAATTCTGATAGTTCGGGAAGTCAAAGATTTGGTTTTGCTAGAGTGGCGGGTGCAAGTGGCGCTTATACTGCTTATGCTGGCGCTACCGCTTCTACAGCACTGACGGCACTGGTTAATGTTGGGGTCAAGAATGATATGACGCTCGACTGGGCTAGAAGTTTCCACGTTAACGGATCAATGGGGGCGGCTTTTGGCACTGCGCCCACTGTATCCGCTAATATCTGGATTGGTCGTTCAGCTAGTCCGGCTGGATATTATCGGGGGACATTTTATCAAATGCGAACTTATTCGGGAACACTAATTGACCATAATTTCGTTCCAGTTAGAAAAACCTCAACTGGCGAGTATGGTGTGGTCGACCTGGCTACTCGTCAATTCCACGGGAACGTCGGTAGTGGTACGATTACTGGTGGTACAACTGTTAGTGGCACATTCACGATCGATGCGACTATCCCCGGTGGGGTTTCGCCGGATACTCAAACTCAAGTTCTAATCGATGGACGACCCTGTACTGGTGTTGACGTGGTTAGTGATACAGAATTAACTTGTCATACTCCGTCGGGACTTTCTTTGGGTAAAAAGAATGTTACTGTTTATATCGATAATATTAATCAATTCACGGTTAATAATGGTTTTGAATATGCGTTACGTCTGAATAGTATTTATCCAAAATTCGGACCCGTCACGGGTGGAAATACGATTGAAATCGATGGTGGTGTTTATTCGACACCACCCGAACAATACATGTCCGTCGAAGGAATTGTTTTTGATGGTGATTCTTGGTTGGAAACTGGTTTTAGTCAAATTGGTAGTACGAAGTTCGTGATGGATTTCAAATACAATATAACGGCTTGTAGTACTCCAACCACCCATAATATGGGTATGCTTGGTGCTCGTGACACTAGTAGTGGTAATGCGTTCAATATTTGGGCTTGTACTAGTGGTAATATGCGTTCTGATTATAACAGTGCTAGTGGAACTACTTATGCGATATCTAATTTTGGCACGGTGGATCGTTTTTCAGTGGTTAAGGATAATGGTTCAACTATTCTTTATAATTCGAACGGAACACTTAAAGCTAATTTGGCCAACGTGGCATTTGTGAGTATGAATAATCCAGTGGAAATGTTGATCGGTTCACTCAGTCACGGTGGGGCGTATGGGACGAACGGAGCAACCAAATACAGTAGTTTCAAGGGTGTGGTTTATGGTGCTCAGATTTGTAAAGATCCGAATTATAAAGATTCTTCGAATAACTGGGCTGTACCTCCCGGAACTGTTTATCAGATCAATAATGCTCTTTGTGGTAGTAGTCGAGTGTTGGTTCGTGATTATCGACCAGCTCAAAGAGAAACTGACGGAGTTTATGGTTTTTATGATATGGTAACGGGTGAATTTATCGAAAACGCGGGTTTTGGTACTTTTTCGCCATCAGGAACGACATTAACGAATGAATTGGAAGTACCAGTAACGTTGAATGTGACGGTGGGTGGACAAGTATGTTCGAATCCCACATTAGTTAGTGAAACGAAAATTAGTTGTGTTGTCCCACCGAGTAATCTGGGTGGGAATGGTGAGGGTCGAGTGGATGTTGAAGTTTTTGCGAATGGGGTTCAAGCTACACCGGGAACACTGGACGCGAGCGATTATTACTATGGTAATCCAATGGTGGTTGATACAATTTCACCGATTCGCGGTCCAATCGCTGGTGGGCAAGTTGTTACTATCACTGGTAGTAACTTTTTCCAAGCTAGTACTGTTGATGCGACGGGTTATTGGCAAAGTTATGTGGTCACGATTGGCGGATCGATTTGTAATATCGCCAGCGCTAGTGATATTACGAACACAACTATTGTTTGTACCACCGCCAGTCACACTGGTGGGATTTCGGATATTTTTGTCGATAATGGTGAATCGGATTATACTTATCGTGGTTCAATCGACCCAATCACTGGTGCTATCACTAGTGGGTATCTATACGAGGATGTATTACTTTCGATATCACCCAGTAGTGGGCTAAGTGTGGGTGGAGTTAGTGTTACTATTAAGGGGAATAATTTCCTCTTAAGTGGTAACACGAAAATCTTTTTCGGTGGGATAGCGGCCACGAATATTGTGGTTGTAAACAGCACGACGATTACAGCAACAACGCCAGCGCATGCGCCTGGTGCGGTGGATATATTAGTGTTGCAAGATAATTACGCGGCCACGCTGAGTCGCAACGCGCCGGGCGCATTTACTTATACTTTCCAAGGAGCTACCAGTGGTCTCAGTCCGGATCGTGGGTATATTTCGGGTGGTGATTCGGTTGTTATTAATGGTGCTGGTTTTGATGTTTACGCACCCGCTACGGTGACTTTTGATGGAATTTCCGCTACTAACGTCGTAGTGTTGAGTCCTACGCAGATTCGAGTTACGACCCCCGCGCATGCAGTTGGCGTGGTTGATGTTGATGTAGAACAGTTTGGTATTACTAACACTATCACTAATGGTTTTACGTTTATTAATCATATGTCCATTTCGTCAATCAGCCCAAATCGCGGAACAACAGATGGCGGTACGATCGTAACTATTTCTGGTGAGAGTTTTATACCAGCCAATGCGACCGCGGCAACTGCGTTTATTAGTTTGGGGGTTACTTTGGGCGGCGCGCCGTGCTTGGTGGCGAGCGCGAGTGATCTAACTGATACGATTATCACTTGTACTACTGGTGCTCATGTGGTTGATTTGGTTGATTTGGTGGTTGATAATGGTCTCGAGAATGATACTCTGATTGACGCTTTTAGTTATTACGGTATCGAGTTGACTCTGTCCGTTTCCTCTCCCACTATCAATCTCGCGCCCAACAGCACTGGTCAGGTTGATTTGACGTTGGGTGCTCGTACCACTTGGGGAGACGGATATTCGCTGGATTTTGCTGCTACGGGTGGCGACAACAAGGTTTATTGTTCCACAGATAACGCATCATACTATTCGGCCACCACTAGTAATACGTTGGACAATGGTAGTTGGGGTTATCAAATTGGCACCTCGGCCGCCACTAACGCTTGGCTTGGGATACCGACCACTGATACTTCTATTTTTACGACTAATAATCCTTCGGCTAACAGTGGGGCTAATTTTGATTATCACAAAATTTGGTTTGGCGCGCGTGGCAGTTGGAATTTACCAGTTTGTCTTTACCAGGGCAGCATCACTTACACTTTGAGTATCAATCTTAATTCGGGAGGGGGCTAAAATGAATTATCTATTGAAAGCTAGAGAGGGGCCGCCATGATGCAATAAGAACGAAAGAATCCTGAAAAAACACTTTAAATTATAAATCTTAATCGGAGGGAAAATTATGAAAATACGAAATATAACAATAGGCGTCGCAGCGGGTTTGTTGCTGCTAGTGTTATTTGGCGCAGTAACTACTCCAATTTCTGCTATTACTGATGGTGGGGTGGGTGACACTAACACCGCCAGCGGCATTGTGGGCGGTACGGAGCTTGTCAAGATTAGTACTACTAGCGCTATTACGCTGGATATTCTGGGTGGTACGCAAATTGATACACTGGACATTAATGGTCTGGCGGATATTACTACGGCCAAAACTCTGGCCAGTGGGATGACGGCGACAACTAACACTGTTGTGACCGCTGGTACTGGGCTGATAGTTAAAAGTAATAATCCGGATGGATATACTTTGACTGTGCAAATGTGTAATGCTACGACTAGCGGTGCCTATTTGGCTGTTCCTGGTTGTAACAATAGTCAAAATCTGGTTAATGCTGCGTCTCTTACGTTTCTAGCACCAGCTAGTAATGCTACTTTGACTGGTGCAGGTACGGCGACTGGTGGTGAGTGGGGTTACGAAAAATACGCTGTTGGCGGATCAGCTGTTGGTTCATATTCCGCAGTTCCGGCATTTGGCAGTGCCATTGCTTTGATTAGCCCAACTGGCGTGGCTGGTTTTACGGGCGTGAATGTATCGTATGGTGCTCGTACGACTTATGCTCTGGATGGTGGGTTGGATTATGCTAATTATGTTCTTTACACTGCTAGTGTTACCCTTAACCCTTAACGGGCAGTTTTGGAGGATAAATGATATCACAAAAGAAGTTTAGTCTTGTCGCATTAATCTTGGTGGTTGGATTAGTGCTGGGTGGAAATTTGGTTTCTACCCATAGCGTCACAGCGTTGGGCGAGCTGTCGGCGGGTTCCAGTCTCACACTTATACCTGCGCGCTATCCGGCGAGCGGTAGTGTAGAGTTGGAACCCGGCAAGACCTATGACGGTACGCTCGAAGTTATCAACGATGGTTCAGTCAATTATGCTGTTCGGATGTCAGCCGTGCCATTTTCGGTCGATACTAATTATGAAAATAACTTCCAAAAGGAAACTATTTACACACAAATAAATCGTTGGACGGTTATTGACGAGACCGAGTTCGTGCTTAAATCCGCTGAAACCAAAGAAGTGCATTACCACATTACGGTGCCAACTGACGTACCTGCTGGTGGGCAATATATGGCTATCATTGCTAGTACTGCGCCAGAGGCTACTAGTGGAGTTGGTTCTGTGCAATCGGTCGCTTCGTTGTTTCTTGCTACGATTGCTGGTGATACTCGCAACGAGGGGGAAATTGTAAAAAACAAGATTAATGGATACTATACGGGTGGTCCCATTGAAACTTTGTTGACGTATAAGAATTCAGGTAACACTGACTGGACGGGAGAAACTGAGTTAATCGTTAGTAATTTCTTTGGTGGGGCAGAAATCTATCACTCCGAAAAACCCATCAAAGCTTTTTTGTTACCAGAAACTGAGTACACTAGCACTCTTAAATGGAAAGATCCACCACTTGTGGGTTTGTTTCATTTCACGCACCGTACCGAACTATTGGGCAGAGTTGTTGAGTATAAAAGATTAGTGTTAATCTGTCCAATTTGGTTAATTGTTTTAAGTGTTTTTGTTATTATCGCGATTATTTTACTTCTCGTTGTTCTTGTTAAATTAAAGAAAAAGCGAGCAAAACAATGAAATCCGCCTGTCGATTACTGACTATTATTGCGATCGTATTATTACCAATCTTTGCGACGCCTGGTATCAACACAACCGCGAACGCGATTTCGGGAACTGATTTAATCCAAGTTACTTCCCCGGGAGTTATCGACATAGTCAAGTTTAGCGGGGTTGGATCTGAGGATTTAGGATCACACCTCACCAGATCCAGTCGCGTTAAACTATATCTGCGGGTGGTTGGTATTGGCGATATAAAAATCATCGACCATAATGGTAATATTCTGTACGAATATCATAAAACCCACGCGGCCGTCGAAGATTTATATCCAGAAGTTACTCTGGTTGGTGGTGTGGGCAGATATATCTTGACCGCTATTCACACCGGGACCGAAATTGACGATGTCGCCAGAGCTACGCTCGTTGTTGATTATGACACAATTGGTGTGCCGGGCACTGGTTTCTTGGTCTATATCGGTGGTTATGCCGTGCCAGTGATCAACGTGTTCTGGGCGCCAGTGGTGGTTGTCGCTGCTATTATCTACATCAGACACCGCGCACATCGGCGAGCTCGCGATGGCGAGTGTTCTAATTCCAGTTTATAATTTCAAATTCCAATTTTCCGCTCTTGCGCTCAAAATAAAAGTTCGCTACAATAGAATCAAGCGCCGCGCGGCGGGAGTCTTGAGCAACAAAGAGTTGCCGCTAGATCTCTCTGGTTTAAAAACCGCATCGCGCGCAGTAATGTTAATTTAATGTAATGCGTTCTTAGCTTAGTAAGGCAAAAACTCTTGCAAGGGAAAAAGAGCAGCCCGAGACGAAAATCACACTTTTCGTCCCGGCGCGATGAGAAAAAACCATTGCGGTTTTGTCTCATAAGCGAAGCGCAGAAGGAGTAAAAATGGCAACATTTTCACGCAGCAAACCGCACGTCAATGTTGGTACAATGGGCCACGTTGACCACGGTAAAACCACCTTGACAGCAGCCATCACGGCTGTGCTGGCAAAGAAATTGCCAAGCGATGTCAACAAACCGGTCGCCTATGACCAAATCGATAACGCGCCCGAAGAAAAACAGCGCGGTATCACCATCGCGACTTCGCACCAAGAGTACGAATCGCCCAAGCGTCACTATGCGCACGTCGACATGCCGGGTCACGCTGACTATGTCAAGAACATGATCACTGGTGCCGCTCAGGTTGACGGTGCAATTTTGGTGGTCTCCGCCGCCGACGGTCCGATGCCGCAAACTCGCGAACACGTGTTGCTGGCGAAACAGGTTGGTGTGCCGAAAATCTTGGTTTTTCTTAACAAGATGGATCAGGCTGACGCTGATTTGGTTGAATTGGTCGAAGAAGATATTCGCGACCTACTCGCTAAGAATGGTTTCGACAAAGATGCCCCGATTGTCAAGGGTTCTGCGCTCAAAGCTCTCGAAGGTGATGCTGAGAACGAAGAAGCAGTCATGAAACTCGTCGAAGCGATGGATGAATATTTTCCCGAACCGACGCGCGATCTCGACAAACCGTTCCTGATGCCAATCGAAGACGTTTTTTCGATCAAGGGTCGCGGTACAGTTGCCACCGGTCGTATTGAGCTCGGTATTGTCAAGATTAACGACGAAGTTGAAATCGTCGGTATCCGCCCAACTCAAAAATCGGTCGTAACTGGTATCGAAGCGTTCAAGAAAACCCTCGATCAGGGTCAAGCTGGCGACAACGCTGGTATCCTACTTCGCGGTATTGAGCGCACTGACATTGAGCGTGGTCAAGTAGTGGCCAAACCAGGTTCAATCACCCCGCACACTGAATTCGAAGCTGAAGTTTACATCCTGAGCAAAGAAGAAGGTGGTCGTCACACACCATTCACCAAGGGTTACAAACCTCAATTCTATTTCCGCACCACGGATGTTACTGGCGAAGTTGAATTACCAGCCGACAAAGAAATGGTTATGCCAGGTGATACTGTGACGTTCAAGGTCAAGTTGCACGCGCCAATTGCCATGGAGCAGGGTCTAAACCTCGCTATCCGCGAAGGCGGCCGCACTGTTGGTGCTGGTGTTGTAACCAAAATCGTAAAATAAATTCCATTTGTAGCAGAATGGTAACCTTAACCGCGCTCACTATGAGCGCGGTTTCGCTTGTGCTTGCATTTTTGTTACGAGATATATATAGTCTGTATATTATGAAATGTAATGCAGAGTCTGACAGTGTTTATCCTAGCGGCGCTGGTTGGTTTCTTGATAAAAATGGTGATTGGAAACCACCACAAGATCCCGATGTGATTAGCACTTGCACATACTGCAAAGGTTTTGATCCGAATAACTGGAGAGACTGTGCTATAGAACATAATCTCGGTCCAGATCCTCAGAATCCGGAGTGCAATGCAGCAATACAAAAACATCAAAGAGCTAAACTTGAATTCGCTACACAGAGTTTCTTTAATGCAGTTCTCACGGACATAATTGATCGCTATGGGAAATAAGATATCCTCTCTTGACTAGAAATGTCTGATTTGCTACTATACACTCGAATAACTTTAATTGTGCCGGTAACTCGGGAGAGATTGCGGCACCCCTGTAAAAGGGAGAAGGAGAGAAATGGCAGATCAAGCCTTACCAAAAATCAGAATCAAATTAAAAGCGTACGATCACAAAATCATCGACGCTGCGGCCAAAACCATCGTTGATACGGCGGTTCGTTCGGGTTCGACAGTCATCGGTCCAGTACCCTTGCCGGTCAAGCGCAACACATTTACAGTGGTTAAATCGCCCCACGTATATAAAAAGGGCGGTGAAGCGTTCGAAATGCGCACTCATAAACGCCTGATTGATATCGTTAATGCTACGCCAAAAACCATCGATATGTTGCAAAATTTATCGTTACCAGCCGGCGTCGACGCTGAAATTCGGATGTAGATGACTGTAGCGAGAGAATAAGACGGGAAATGGCAGAACGAATCGGCAATAGCTGGGTGGACGAAAAACGTTGCGGTAAGTGTGGTTATCTCCAATGTTGTTGTGTTATTAGTGGTGGCGGGCTTACTTATAATTCAGAAGATCTCTCGGAACTAAATGCAGGGGGGGGGTCTTTGTCGGAGGCCGAGAATAAGATCCGAGAGCTATTAGCAACCGGTGAATATGTTGTGGAGGTGCACATTATCACTACCGGAGACGGCTCTTCAACTGTGTATACCATAGGAGCGAATTACGAACACGATTTCGACTGGAGGCCCTGTGTGCATTACGATCCAGAAATCGGTTGCAAAATTTATGAAAACCGTCCAGCGCTCTGTCGAGAGTTTAAGCCTGGCGATGGCGATGAGGGTTGCGATATAGATGGCGAGGTCAGATACGCAATATATAATAGCTGGCTGCCATATCAAGAAATTCTTAAGAATCTTTACGATGCGCAAGAACCAAGGGCCGATCGAAATAGCAACACTGTGTTTTCGTTGTCATAATCTGATACTGTGGTATAACGTTCATGCTATAATTAAACCATGAAACGTATATCCAGGCAAAAACTCTGGTTCAAGAAACGTACCACTCGCGGACGTCGTCGCGAAGTAAAAGGTAAAACCAAACTAACGCGCAAAAACGCGGTGCGTGAAATTTACAAAAATCAACGCGTCTATAGTCATTTTTTCCTGAAATTCACATTGTTTTTTGTGTTAGGGTTGATTTGGATTCGACTAGGTGTGCCGCTCTGGTATATTAACGCGTTGCCAGTCGGCCTGGCCATCGGCCTAATCGTCGCTTGTTTTGAAAAATTCCGCATTGGTCGCGGTATCGAAATCGGTATTCTAATTCTAGCGGCCATACTAAGTTACTTTTCCCCTATTGGCGTGGTTCTATAAAAACTTTCATGTTAAAATCGATATATGGTCAAAAAACGCACAACTAAAACCAGCACATCACGTCGTCGGACAACCAAAAAACCGACAAGATCGACCGATTTGACGATTGGTCGACGCCGCTTTAGATCAAATCACGAACAAGTGTCCAAAAAACTTCCTAGGCGAATTGCAATCATTGCCACAATTTGCCTACTGATGATTGTTGGTGGTGCAACCGTGGTCAAACTTTTAATTGACGATACTCCAATCGAAAAAACTGAAATGAATAAAGTGAATCAGGCCAAAAGGATCGAAACTGCACCGAAATCGAGTGTTGAATTGAAAAGGGAAAAAACTGAACAGAATTTGAATACTATTGATAACATCCTGAACGATTCGTCGTTTAGCACCGACAGTATTGTTAAACTTAAAGTACCAATTTACCAGCAGGTTTACAAACAAAGTTGCGAAGCGGCCGCTCTCCGTATGGCGTTGGCTTATCGCGGTATCAAAACTACCGATCTCGAAATCCTGGAACTATTAAAGTACAATGACCAACCTGCAAAAATGATCAGCGGTGTATGGCAATGGGACGATCCGCACAAAACGTATGTTGGTAGCAAGAACGGCGATCAAACCAAAATGACCGGATACGGTGTATTTGGTGAACCGATCGCCGCGGTCAGCGAACAACTTGGTCGACCAGCGGTTGTCCAAAATGATGTTACACCCAAGTGGCTAGCCCAGCAAATTTATGCCGGCAATCCGGTGATTCTGTGGGGAATTTCGATCAAAATCGGCGATGCGCACTGGCGAACTTTTGATGGATTGGAAATTATTGTACCAATGCGCACACATACTCGCTTGGTTATTGGTGTCAAAGGCGATCCGTCACAACCAACTGGTTTTTATTTGAATGATCCTGCTGGCACGGAAATCTACTGGACGATCGCTCAACTAACCGCTAATGTGTCACAGGGCATCGGTCAAGGTGTGGCGATTTACTAATTAAAATATATCCATGTCAGCTTGGTGTATTACAACTGCGCCGTGGACTTGCTGAGAAATACTAAGTTCGTTCCGTGCACTAGCCAAGATCCAAATGACCCAAATATAATTCGGCATGAATTTTACGGTAAAACCATGAGCGGTCGTGAATTTTTTGTACATGTTCGCGAGGACAAACGAAATGGAGAAAAATCATTCATGTCGGTTTTTCCTGCGCGTCATAGCAAATAAAAAGATCCCCGCAGGTGAAGCTCTATGACTTCGCGAGGAACCTTGATATGGATGATAGCAAACTTATCGACAAAAGTCAACAAAACCCCTTGCGTCGAATGAAAAAATTTGCTACAATACCTTATGTAAATATCAAATCAACGTCCCTGAGACGTCCGTAAGTCCCCTGTTAAAGGGCGATACTGCGAAATCTCAGGCGTTTTAAGTGGAAAAGGGAAGTATGAAAACTTTACTCGGTACCAAACTTGGTATGACCCAAATCCTTGACTCTGAAGGCGTGATGATTCCAGTCACAGTTCTTCAGGTCGGCCCT
>WQTP01000040.1 GCA_009786195.1 Candidatus Saccharimonadota bacterium | reverse complement strand
AGCGTTCTTCGTACTGTGGCCGCCATCGAAGAGTCCGACGTTTGCCTCCTTATCATGGATGTGGGCGAATTAAACACGGCCGTTGATCAAAAACTGGCCGGGATGATTGCCGATGCTGGTCGCGGTCTGATTATCGTCATTAGTAAATGGGACATGGTGGGCGAACAATCGTCCGACGAAATTCTGCACCAAATCAGTGCGACTTTTGATTTTGTGCCGTGGGCGTCGGTGATTTTTACCAGTTCCATAACGGGAAAGAACGTTACAAAAATTTTCGACTTAGCGACCGCCATCGCCCGTGAACGAGAAAAGAAAATTCCGACGAGTGAACTGAACAAAATCCTGCAAAAGGCCGTGCTGCGCCACCCGCCGGCGGGACTCAAAAACACCCATCCGAAATTCCGTTACGTCGTCCAAACTGATGTGTCGCCACCGTGGTTCGTTATTTACGGCAGTCATTTTAAATTCATTCATTGGTCATACAAACGTTATCTCGAACGACAATTCCGCGACGCGTTTGGGTGGGGCGGCACGCCAATCAAATTTAGTTTTCGCGATGAAAAACAAATCAAGAATAATCGCGAGGACAAGAAATGAAACTTCTCATTTTTCTCGGCAATCCGGGTTTAGGGTATCGCAAGACTCGTCATAATATCGGGTTTATGGTCGGCGATTATTTGGCCGATAAATGGAACGTTAAATGGAAATTTGACAAAAAGTTGTCGGCGGAAATCGCGCGTCACGACGATGTTCTGTTGACCAAACCGCAATTATTCTATAATTTGACTGGTCAGAGTGTTGCGAAAATCATGCAATTTTATAAAATCCCACCGGAAAATTTATTGGTAATTTGCGACGATATTAATTTACCGTTCGGCACGCACCGTTTGCGCGAAAAGGGTAGTGATGGTGGTAATAACGGCCTTAAATCCATTTCGGCAATATTGGGCGAAAATTACATTCGCTTGCGCATTGGTACTGATAACGATCTGCGCGCCCAAATCGGCGATATTGATTTTGTCCTCAGTAAATTTTCCAAAGACGAACGCGCACAATTATCCAAAGTCCTGACTGAGGCTGCTGATAAAATCGCAGATTTTATTACTCGCCCAATTGATAAGTAAGGTATTAAATCTGACTTTATAGAATCCTGCTCTCGCCCCAAACGAGCCAAGCCCCGGGTTTCTCTCCGAAACCGTCCGCCGTTACGACGAGGAGAGAGCGATTTTCCCCGTGACGACGGGCGAAAATTGCGTGCCAAAGGTGAGAGACCCGGGGCTAAGGCGGGCAAAGCGGGATATTAGTAGAATCAGAATCTAAACCTTCGGTAAAGTTTTCAGTGATCGCGCGATATCAGCATCAGTCGGAATGATATCGACCATTTTGCCATTTTGGAATTGCTCATACGCTGACAAATCAAAATTACCAGTACCAGATAATCCAAACAGAATCGTTTTCGACTGATTATTATCGCGACATTTTTTAGCGATTTCAATTGCGCCTTTGATAGCATGAGCCGACTCGGGTGCTGGCAAGATTTGCTCAACACGAGCGAACAACGTCGCCGCTTCAAAAACTTCTGTTTGTTTGTAAGCTTCAGCGCGCAACTGGCCATCCGCGTAGAGTTGCGAAACTATCGGCGACATACCATGATAACGTAATCCTCCAGCATGATCGCGCGCCGGGATAAATTCCGAACCCAGAGTATACATTTTCGCTAGTGGTGTCAGATGTCCCGTATCGCAAAAATCATAAGTAAACTGACCACGCGTCAATGATGGACAACTTTTCGGTTCGACAGCCACAATGTCAATATCTTTACGTCCCAGTAATTTATCACGCATAAATGGTGCAATTAGTCCACCTAAATTACTGCCGCCGCCAGCACAACCAACAATCACATCTGGATAATCACCAATTTTATTAAAGGCCGCTTCAGCTTCTAACCCAATAATTGATTGATGTAGCAAGACCTGATTAAGTACCGAACCTAGCACATAGCGTGTATTTTCTGATGAAACAGCTTTTTCTACTGCCTCAGAAATCGCACAGCCGAGGCTGCCGCTAGTACCCGGAAATTTCTTTAACATTTCACGACCAATGTTGGTGGTATTACTGGGACTGGCAATGATTTCTGCACCAAAAGTACGCATAATAGTTTTTCGAAATGGTTTTTGTTCGTACGAACCTTGCACCATGTAAACGGTCAACGGCATGCCAAAATGAGCGCAGGCTTCGGCCAGTGCCGTCCCCCATTGGCCAGCGCCAGTTTCAGTCGTTAACGCTGCGACGCCCTCAGCTCGTGCATAGTACACTTGGGCCGCCGCCGAATTTAGTTTGTGGCTGCCGCTGGTATTATTACCCTCGAATTTATAGTAGATTTTGGCTGGTGTGTTAAGTTCGTTTTCCAACCCATAAGCGCGAATGAGTGGAGACGGACGAAAAATCTTGTAAAAATCGCGAATCTCCCTTGGAATATTGAAATATCGAGTTGTATCATCTAACTCTTGCCGAACTAACTCTTTGCAAAACACTGGTGTGAGATCAGCCGCAACTACCGGTTTCAGCGTTTTTGGGTGCAACATGGGCGCTGGTTTTTTCGGCATATCAGCCCGCAGATTGTAGTATTGGCGCGGCATTTCGTTTTCACTTAAATAGATTTTGTGTGGAATAGTTTTCATGAATTTTCTCCTTATAATTAAAATAGTCTGGGCGAGTTATGGCCAGACTAGGCGCGCGGTGGGTGCAAAATAGCAACAGCAAACCTAGTCCGGCAAAAGCCAGAGCCAGGTCCACAAGTTGTTATTTTGTTTAAGCATGGTCAGTATTCTAGCAGACGTTAGCCCAGCGTGTCAAGTCATCAAAAAACCCGCCGGCCTGAGCAAGGGTGGGCATCGCTCCGACTAGCGGGTTATTCGACCTCTCGACACACCCCATAGGGGCTGCATCGAAACGAGACGCAAGCGCGACCCACCTCACACTTGGGGCCCGCCGGTCGAGAGGGTTAGATACGCGCCGATTGCTACCGTGAGCGCTCGCGATTCGTTATTGAACTGCGAACTGATGTAGCGAAAAGTGGAGGGTAGATACTTTCTCCGCGCGTAACCTAACACATCAGGCGCGAAATGTGGACTTGCCAACATTCGCGCTTGAGGTTAAAATGGGGGTATAAGGTACATCTCGTGTGTAATATCACACGATCACGCGAACATTGTATCACAGCCGGGTTAATTTGTCAATACTTTTTTCAATAAATTATGAATAATATCAAGAAAATCTCACCCCAGGACGATAAATTTCTCCAGCGCACCTCTGTTATTGACAAACCACCAAAATGTTTATGGTATCAAGGAAAATTACCTGAACCAGGCCCATCTGTGGCCATCGTTGGGTCGAGAAAACCCACTGAATATGGTCGGGGGGTGACTCTGCGCCTCAGCGCGGCATTGGCGGCACGCGGTGTTATCATCGTCAGCGGCCTGGCAATTGGTCACGACAGTTTGGCGGCTCAGGGTGCGCTCGAGGGCGACGGCATCACCATTGGCATCGTCGGTAACGGTCTGGCTAATAAATATCCGCGAACAACTTGGGCACTGCGCGAAGAAATTATTAAACAGGGTGGGGCAGTTATCAGTGAATACGAACCCGACACGCCGGTTTATCGCGGTAATTTCTTGTGGCGCAATCGCCTTATCACCGCCCTTAGTGACGTCGTTATCGTCGTCGAGGCCGGCGCTCAATCTGGCACACTGAACACCGCGGCGCATGCTTTGACCCAGAACAAGGAGTTGATGGCGGTGCCGGGAAACATCATTTCGCCCTTAAGTATTGGTTGCAACCGCCTAATCGCTCAGGGTGCGACGCCAGTCCTATCGGTTGACGATGTGATGGAAAAGTTGCGCGACATTTACGCTAGTCGAAACGCTCCTGTCACCGAGAAATTCCTCGCCAGTTTTCCCGACGTAACTACTATCAAACAATCTTCGGCCGAATTAGTTCGAACTATTCGTGGTCGTACTGACGCTGAAACCGCCATTTTGCGTTGCTTAGCCGGCGGTGTTGCGGACGGCGATGAAATCCTCCGCACCACCAAACTTTCCGCGGCCGATTACCACGTCGCTATGACCATGCTCGAAGTGAACGGTCGCATCCGTGCGCTGGGAGCGAATATGTGGGCGCTCAAATAGTTACGTCAAGTCGATCCATCCGATATTCAGGCAATATCATCGCCGAATAAATATCGTGCCCGGATTCATTGGTAGACTTGTATATTTCATTAATTTTATGCCAATCAATCGGTCCTTCTGTATTAATACAATCGACCACCATGTTGATCATATCGTGTCGGTAGCGTAGACCAAGATAATATACACTCATTCCTCGAACAGCCAGATATTGATGGGGGTTTGATAGGTGGCGCGTCTTTGTTCCCCGAAAAGGTCCTGAAGATGTACGAGGTAGCCGCGAGTATGGCGCACCAAAAAGCATCCTAAACTATACACATTTGCCAAAAACCCTCTACCGTGCTAAACTTTTCCGCGTATGTCGGAAATCATAAACAATTTGGTTATCGTTGAGAGCCCGGCCAAGGCTCGGACTATTGCGGGTTATTTGGGCAAGGATTTTACGGTGATGAGCAGCATCGGGCACATTCGCAGTATTCCGACCGACAAGGAGCTGGGTAAGGGGCAAAAAGCCATCGATACCGACCATGATTTCGCCACAATTTACACAGTTGATTCGGAAAAGAAAAAAACCGTCGTGCAGCTCGCCGCAGCCGCCAAGAAGGCAAAAACCGTTTGGTTGGCCACTGACGAGGACCGCGAAGGCGAGGCGATTGCTTGGCATTTGTGCGAAGCGCTGAAACTCGACCCGATAAAAACCAACCGCATCGCTTTTCACGAAATCACCAAATCCGCCATCGATGAAGCGATCAAAAATCCCCGTAAAATCGACATGGATTTAGTTAAAGCCCAGCAAGCCCGCCAGATTCTCGACCGCCTGGTCGGATTCGAACTGTCCCCAGTAGTGTGGCGCAAAGTCCCCGGCGGTAAATCGGCCGGCCGCGTTCAATCACCGGCCGTCAAATTATTGGTCGAGCGCGAAAGGGAAATCGCCGAATTCGAATCGAACTTTGTTTTCAAAATCAGTGGTGAATTTACGAAAAATGACGCGCCGGTCAAGGCCGTCCTCTCGACCGATTTTCCGGACGAAAATTCCGCCAAAGAATTCTTGGAAAGTTTGATCGACGCCAAATTCACCGTGGCGGATATCGAAACCAACGCCGCGACGCGAAAACCCCTGCCGCCGTTCACCACGTCGACGCTGCAACAGGACGCCAACGCTCGGCTCGGCATGTCGGCGCGGACAACGATGAGCCTGGCGCAACAACTCTATCAATCGGGTATGATTACCTATATGCGTACTGATTCGCCGAATTTGTCGAATCAATTCTTGGGCGCAGCGGGTAAATATATTGAAAAGAATTTTGGCGAAGATTATCTAAAGATTCGCAAATTCAAAACCAAATCCGCTGGCGCCCAAGAGGCCCACGAAGCCATCCGCCCGACCGACCCCGCTCGCGAAACGGCCGGCGACGATCCGCGCGCACAAAAACTCTACGACCTCATTCGCCGCCGCACGCTGGCCAGCCAAATGGCCGACGCGAGAATCGAGCGAACAACCGCAACGATCGAAATCGACTCGAGACAAGCGAGTCCAACTTCTCCCAGCAAGGCTGGGCTGGCGCCAAATCGCCAGACGGTCGACGACGAGGCGAAGCGAGGAGGAGACGGGCTTGCTGGGGGAATGTTGGGGGAGCAGCCCAAATTTACCGCTAAGGGCGAAGTCGTACTATTCGACGGTTTCCTTAAAATGTATGGTACGAATAAGGAAGAGATTTTACCGCCGCTGGCCGCTGGTGACGAACTGAATGCCAAAGAAATCATCGCGCGCCAGACTTTCGCCCGGCCGCCGATGCGTTATACTGAAGGTTCTTTGGTTAAAAAATTAGAAGAATTAGGCATCGGCCGACCTAGCACTTACGCCACGATTATCGACACAATTCAGACGCGCGGCTACGCCGAGAGGGGCGACAGTGACGGGGTAGAGCGGGAGGTGGTTGAGCTTCGACTAGCGCCAGTTGGCCAGGGCCAGATTTCTCTCCGAAACCGTCCGCAGTTACGACGAGGAGAGAGCGATTTCCCCCGTGACGACGGGCGAAAATTGCGTGTTGAGGGGAGAGATTTGGCCCTGGCCAAACAGCCTATTCTAGCACGTCAAATCCTTATCGAAAAAACCGGCGCGACCAAAGGCAAGCTCTTGCCGTCGGCCAGCGGCACGGTGCTCAGCGACTTCCTCGGCGACCACTTTACCGACATCGTCGATTATGGTTTTACCGCGCGCATCGAAACCGAACTTGACGAAATCGCCGAGAGTAAACTTGATAAAATCAAGATGTTGCACGATTTTTACGGCCCGTTTCACAAATTAATCGATGGTGCGCGGACGATTGACCGTTCGGCCGTCGCGGGCGCCAGGCACCTCGGCGTCGATCCGAAAACCGGTCGGCCCATTTTGGCGCGCATTGGTCGATTCGGTCCGATGTTACAGATGGGCGAGACCGATGATAAATCCGAAAAACCACGTTTCGCGAACTTTCCGACCGACGCACGACTCGAAACAATCACGCTCGACCAAGCATTGACCATGTTCCGACTACCGCGCAGCGTCGGCACTACCGATGATGGACAAGAAATTATCGCCAACATCGGCCGTTTTGGACCATATGTCAAGGTCGGTTCGACTTTTGTTAGCATCAAAGATCACGATCCGTTCACCATAACAGAGTTCGAAGCTCGCGACCTGATTACCGCTAAATTAGCCGCCGACCAAGCCAAAAACATTGCTGATTTCGGCGGTGGTTTAAGGATCCTAAACGGCCGCTATGGCCCATATATCACCGATGGTAAGAAAAACGTCCGCGTCCCCAAAGACACCGACCCCAGCAAAATCACCGCCGACCAGGCCAAAGAAATGCTCGCCACCGCGCCCGACAAACCAAAACGCGGTCGATTCGGTCGAAAGAAGAAATAATTATTTGTGATTTATACTATTGAGTGCAACTTCTTTGATCGCGTCGGCTATCTGCTCGTGTACATATTCGCTAACTTCCAAACCACGATCATCATACCATTCTCGTATTGATGTCCAAAATATAAACCTACGCCTAGCTTCTGATTCAAGGTTCTTTTCCTCTGGCGTACCATTTACCGGGTTATTTGGGCAAACAAGTCCGCAATTTTCACGAAATGCCTTTGCGACATCATCCGCAGCCCCCCCCACCTAAACCCATTTTTTTCATCATAGACAGGTTTAATATGCCAATTATACGCCACGTCATAGGCACACGTGCACTTCGAACAAGCCTTGCTTAATTCATGTGTCATAGGATCTTATTATATCACATATTTTTACTATACGCAAGTTATGGTTATTTTATTTTCACGTTATATCCTTAATATTAACAATATTGACTAATCATGCATAAGCTTTTGTCAAGAATTTTGCCATACCACAAAACTTCATCTAATAAAACACTTATAAAAAGTTCTTGCACGAAAATACAATATATCGTATAATAGATACAATGTGGGAGAAAAATTTACTAAGTCAAATTTAACAAAGGGAGACAGAATGTCTGATGCGAACGTCACCAAACAAGAATTAGAAAGTGTTGCAAGGAAAGTTTTAGCCGCAATTGACCGGCCGCGCGAACGTGAAGTTATTGAGCGCCGTTTCGGTCTGACTGGTACACGAGAGACTCTAGAATCGGTGGGCGAAACGCTCGGCATTACCCGTGAGCGCGTGCGACAAATCGAAAAAGCTACGTTGATTCGTACTAAAATTAGTCTCGATGATAGTAAAAACTTGGCTTTTGACGCTGTGGAAATGGAAATTGTCAAGGCTTTGCACGAACTCGGCCGTGCTGCTAAAACTGATATTTTGGCCGAAAAGTTGCTTGGTGCTAGCGACATCAAGGCTCGCGGTGTTATTACTTTCTTGGCTGAGTTGTCTAATAAAATGGTAGTGACGACTGAAAATGATCGTTATTACCCGGCGATTGTGTTGTCTGATGACAAAGAGGACAAAACTATCAAGCAATCTGTTGATAAAATTGTCGACGCGCTAAAAAAGCACGGGGAACCGACGAGCAAAGACGGTCTGTTCAAACTAATTAGCAGTATTGGCCTAAAGTACGAACATCCCGACGAAACTGCCGCTATCGCTAGTATCAGCAAGCAAATCGCCAGTCTCGATGGTAAATGGGGTCTCATCAAATGGCCTTTGGTTAATCCGCGCAATATCCGCGACAAAATCTATATTGTGTTGCAACAGGCCGGTAAACCGACTCATTTTAGCGACATCGCTATCGCTGTGAAATCGCAGAATTTTCGTCGTAATAATGTTACCGAACAGGCGATTCACAATGAACTGATCAAGGATGATCGTTTTATTTTGGTCGGTCGCGGTATTTATGCACTGAGCGAATGGGGTTATAAAAAGGGTTCAATTACTGACGTTATTCGTGATATTCTAAAGGAAGAAAGTCCATTGCACCGCGAAGAAATCGTTCGTCGTGTGCTCAAAGTTCGTCAAGTTCGCGAAGCCACCATCCTTCTTAACCTCCAGAATCAGAAAGAATTCAAACGCGTCGCCAAAGCGCAGTACGCGTTGGATGAAAGTTAGAATCTGGAATTTCCTATAAGTCTATTTTGATTTTTCGAGCAAAGTGCACTATAACAAAACTACGTTTTGATGTAGCATCACCCCGCTCAAAGTTAAGCGTTTATGCTTGACTTCTTCGCTTCGTTGTGCTATAATTAAAAGGTAATGCTTGAATGGTTTTTCCAACTTCTTTTACAGTGGTATATTTGGTTGCCGTTGCTGGGTATTTTGGCTTTTTTGACTTGGCAAAATTACCGAAAAGTTAGAGTATTCGATGCTTATAGTTATGTTTTATTAGAGTTGGAAGTTCCTCGTGATAACGATAAAAAAGAATCCACCGCTGAACAACTTTTCACACTACTGCACGGTATTTTGCGCGACCGTCAAGAACTTCGTATTTCTGGTGGTATTCAAGAACATCTTAGTTTCGAAATAACTAGTATCGGTGGGCAAATTCGTTTCTATGTGCGCATGCCGAAACATTTGCAGAGTTTCGTTGAGGGTCAAATTCACGCTCAGTATTCAAGTGTCCAGATCGTCGAAGTTGCTAGTGATTACACCGCTAGGTCTAGTAATCACCCGGTGGTTGGTATGACTGAATTAACTTTGACTGATAATGAATTTTTGCCAATCAAGACGTTCGAGGCGGAAGAGACCGATTCTTTAGCTAGCGTCGTGGCGACCATGCTCAAGTTGAATCATGATAAAGAAGAAGTTTGGTTGCAGATTTTAGCACGGCCAGTTACTGACGAGTGGCATGATCAGGCAACTCAGTTTGTTTCTCGGATCAAGTCCAATTACGGTACTAGAATTAGTTCTGGCGCTTGGGTTTGGTTCGCTCAAATGATTGAAGCTCTCTGGAAACCACCAACTAGTGGTGCTGACCAGGCGACCACTCGCGAAATGAGCGAGACCGACAAACTGCGTGTTTCTGAGGTGGAAAAGAAAGCTCAAAAAACTGGTTATCGAGTAAAAATCCGTCTGGCTTATCTTGGCGATAATTCCAGCTCCGCACGTTCACAACTAAATGCCATCGCTTCTACCTTTAAACAGTTTAACGCGGTGCATTTGAATGGTTTTCGTCCGGATGCCAGCCCCTCGTTCAAGCGTGAAGATCTGCAAAAATATGTTTCGCGTTTCTTCACTGATAATGGTTTTATTTTGAACACTGAAGAATTGGCCAGCATTTTTCACTTACCACACACTGATTCTGATATTCAGAGCATCGTCTGGGCAGATGCTGATAACGCTGAATCTCCGAGCAAGTTACCACTTTTGAGTGGTGATCGTACTCACGATGATCAGATTTCTGCTTTTGGCGTAGCTGACGTTGATGGTGTGCAGCGACAGTTTGGTATGTGGCGTTCTGATCGTAGCCGCCACGTTTATATCATCGGTCAGACTGGCACTGGCAAAAGCGCGCTGCTCGAACTGTTCGCACTATCGGATATTTTCCATAATGAGGGTTACGCTATCATCGATCCGCACGGCGATTTCGCGGTTAACAACCTTAAATTTATTCCGCCGAATCGAATCCAGGATGTAGTTTATTTTAATCCGGCTGACACGGCCTATCCGCTCGGTTTTAACCCGATGGAAGTTTATAATCCCAGTCAGCGCAACAATATTTCATCAGAAATTATTGGTGTTTTAAAACGTATGTTTGGTGATAGTTGGGGTCCGCGACTCGAATATATTTTGCGTTACACGATTCTGGCGCTGCTCGAATATCCTGACACGACGATGCTTGATATTACGCGCATGCTAACTGATAAAAAGTTCCGTGAGAAAGTGCTGGAGCAGGTGACCGACACTGTGGTTTTGCAATTTTGGCGCGCCGAATTTGCTTCATGGAATGATCGTTTCGCCGCTGAAGCTATCGCACCCGTCCTGAACAAGGTCGGCGCGTTCGTCGCTAATCCGATTATTCGAAATATCATCGGGCAGCCGAAATCGACTTTTAATATTCGTGAAATTATGGATCAAGGAAAAATCTTGATTGTTAATTTGAACAAGGGTTTAATCGGTGACGACAACGCCGCGATTCTTGGCGCGCTGATGGTCACCAAAATCCAACTGGCCGCTATGAGTCGCAGCGATATCCCAGATTTAGAGAATCGCCGACCGTTTTACCTTTACGTTGATGAATTTCAGAATTTCGCGACTGATAGTTTCGCCGTGATTTTATCCGAAGCGCGCAAATACGGACTGAACTTAACAGTGGCTAATCAATATGTTTCCCAGATGAGTGAATCCGTTAGAAACGCCGTTTTTGGTAATGTTGGTACGATTATTAGTATGCGCGTCTCAGCCGAGGATGCACCGTTACTTACCGCTCAGTTCGCACCGCAATTCGAGGTTAACGATGTTCTTCAGATGAGTAATCGAGCTTTTATTTGTTCGATGATTATTCAGGGCGAAAAAACACCCGCTTTTTCGGGAACAACACTAAAATTGCCGCCAGCGCAAGTGAATTATTTGCCTCAGGTGATTGAAAATACCCGCAGCTGTTATGCTCGCGATCACGCTGCAGTTGGAGCTAAGGTAACTGCTGCCATGATACCGCCATCAACACCCAGCGCGGCGCCACCCGTCAACCTTGGTAGTTTAATCGCCGCCGCTCGAGCGGCTGCCGACCTAAGCCCGCAGGGTATCGAACATTTAACGCCAGCTAAATCACCTGCGCCAAAACCAGTTGCACCACCAGACGAAACACCACCACCGAAACACAAGCGTGCACGTGGTCGTCGTAAAAAAGTCGCTACTAGCGATCTAACAAGTCAGCCCAACCTGCCACCACCACCGACCTTCGTCGACTCGGATGAACATACTTTTAATCTCAGATAATCAAATCGTAAATTTCGCGTGTCAACTTGTACAGTTTTTCCGTTCGATTTTCGAGATAGTAATAATGACGAATATAAAAACCCTCCAACACCGTTAGAATCGCCGCTAGCAGCCACAGTGGCCAAAGCACCATCTCTGGCCCACTAAGCGCCAGCATCGTTGCGACAACGAGCGCCCACGAACCCATCATCAAACAAGCGAAAAATAGTGTGATATAGAGGTGAATTTGCCGTTCGTGCTGAAAATTACGTGTCATTATATCGTGATAATTTAACAGGGCAGAAGTGGTTTCGCGATTCGGCGATTTCTTTAATTTGGCGATTTCGCCTTTGATAAATTCAGCGTGAGCGAGAATTTCTTTATCCATAAGCTTAATTGTATCATATTAAAATCGTTTTTTAAACTCTTGCATCCTGCCGAATGACGTGCTAAAATGTCTGGCATGAGTTTCAATCATCGATATTATCTAACTTACGGATACCGGCGGCTGTGTTTAGAATTGATTGAAGCCCGGGCCTGAGGCCCACCCACACAGCCGACAGAGAAGGGGCTTCGATCGAGAAGTCTTTTTAAGTTTAATAAGCCCACCCTCAAACCCCGTCACTTGCTGGTTTGTCCGGCGAACGGAACGTTTCGAGAGCTGGGTGATAAGGAGTAAGAAATGGAAATGTTTGAACTACCACCAACTAATGAACGGGAAAGAATTCAAAGCATTGTTGGAATAGGTATCACTGCAGCGCATTGCGAACAAATACTGGGTGATGGTATTAATGGTGATGTTAATGGCAAGTTGTCGCGACGGCTTAGCGCGATCATAAAGTTTGACCAGGACTGGCGCAGGCCCATATCTCGTCCATACGAATCCGGGTGGAACTAGTAGTAGAGAATCAGTGCGGTAAAAATAGTCGAAAAAAAACTCTTGACTTTTTTCACTATCTTGTATAACATAGAGGTATGGAATACAAGGAATATGGTATAGCAAGGCGATATGCCGAACAGTTGGCCACGCAAATGCGCAAGGGTCTCCTGAGTTATTTGGTTCTGATTATCACGCGTAAACCGGCTAATCCGTCGGATATTATTCGACGTCTGCACGAGGCCGGAACAACAGTGGTGGAGGGCACGATTTATCCGTTACTACTCAGATTGCAACGCGATGGGTTGCTGCGGCACGAGTGGCGCGATAGTTCGGGCGGACCGCCGCGCAAATTTTACACCGCGACTGAGCTGGGCATAGCGGTCACTGCGGAACTAAAGAAGGAAATGCGTCTTTTGACCAAAACCATTAGTAATTTAGAAAAGGAGGAAAAGAAATGAACGAAGTTACTCGTATATATTTGTATCGCACGACGTACGAAATCGACATCGACGCTAAAAAAGATTTAGAAAAGTACATCGCGGCGATCAAAAAAATGCTTAACGATGCCGAAATTATAGATGATATCGAACTAAGGATGAGCGAAATTTTGGCCGAGCGGGGCGTTGAAAAAGACGATGTTATCACCGCCAGTGACGTTGCGGCCATCCGCGCGCAGTTGGGCGAACCGCACGATTTCGCCGATGATGGCGACACGAACGAAGATTGGCGCAATAACTTGTTCACTCGCGGTCAAGACGGCAACAGAAACAATTCTCGTAAATACTATCGTGACGAAGAAAATGGTATTTTGGGTGGTGTGGCAGCTGGTTTGTCAGCTTATACCGGCTGGGATTTGACGCTAGTGCGTGTGGCTTTTGTACTAGTGGCCGTTCTTTCTATCGGTTGGGCAATTTTAGCTTATATTATCGCTTGGGTTGCGACACCGCCAGCGCGAACTGCTTCGGAAAAACTCGAGATGCACGGTGAACCAATCACTCTCAAAAGTTTAAAGAACTCTGATTTTGCCAAAAAAAGTCGCGATAACGCTGAAGCTTTTGTCGATGATGTCAAAGAAAAAGTCGATACCGTCAAAGTCAAAGCTAAGAAAAGTAAAGTTAAAACTTCTACCGCTGATGTTGAATCTGAAATCGAGGAAGAAGAGATCAGCGCCCCCGTGCCAGAAAAGCGCATTCGCGAGCGTCACGAAGTTAATCGTCCCGAGCGCGCTCATCCGCTGGCGATCATTTTTGGGGTCATCTTTAGAATCATTGGTGTTTTGACGATGGCCACTGTGATAGCCCTTGGTGTAATTGCTATCGTTATTCTAGCGCAAGAAGTGTTCCCGCAAGAGATTTGGTTATGGTTGGCGGTTGGCGCCGCGGTCATTTCCGGGTTGTCTATGGTCGGTTTTCTCGTGCTAATCGGTCAGGCTCTAATGAATCGCAACCAGCGTCGTAACTTCGCCACTAACATCGCTGGCACAATCAGTGGGACTGTGATGTTCGGTTTTATTGCGTCGATGTTTATGGTAGTTTGGTTGTGGAATATTCCACGCGACTATCAACTGCCGATGAACTTGACACATCATATTCAGCGCTTTTATGAAGATGTTTGTCAAATTAATATCAGTCGATCCGGCGTAGAAGTTTTGCGTAAATGCGAAGGGGATGACTTAGGTTATTAAAATTCGCAAGTAGATTTGTGACAAAATATAACCGATGAATAAAATCCAGAAGATGATGTTAATGTAGCGTTCTTTGGTGCACTTTAGTATTTTTTCAAGCATTGGAAATATCCACCAAACTATCACTACCGAACCCAGACCAAATAACAGACTATTGCCCAGACAAATATAACCATATAGATTCATAAAACGATCAGAGTAATTCCAAAAATAGTTGTGTCCAGTAAACGCTACCAACAGGGCTGCACAAGTAAATTCGATAGTTGTCGTAACTAGTGCACCAGCAATGAAAATCATAACTGGACCGATTCGTTTTTTCTTGGCTAATGGATAAAGTAGAAGAAACAGCGCCACCGCCCCTAGACCGTAGGGAACAGCAATGGAAAACAACGGGATAGTGCTGGCTGGCACACTGCGTAGGCCGACTGCATTACCAAATAGCGCCCAAAAAACCTCAACAATATGCCCAACAAACGAAAATCCCCAGAAATAGAGGAACAGGTTGCGCCAAAACTGCGGTCGACGCCAATCCTGGTTAGGGTTTTTAAGAACTTTGACCATAAATACATTGTAGCATTTTACCAACCATGGTAGAATATCTTTATGTTAGATATTAAGTATATTCGTGAAAATCCAGAGAAAGTTCAAAAAAATGCTGTCAATAAAGGTTATAACGATTTATCTGTCAAAGAACTCTTAACGCTCGATGCTGAAAAACGTGATCTGCAGATGCAGGTTGACGAACTAAGAGAACAGCGTAATGTCGTGTCAACTAAAATCAAGAAGGGTAAACCTGATCAGAACTTAGTTAATCAAGGAAAACAAATCAAGATTGCGCTGGCTGAGCGTGAAGAATATTTACGCGCAACTGAGGAAAAGTTTATCGAATTATTGAAAAAATTCCCAAATATGGCGTTGGACTCAGTGCCAGTTGGTTTTTCTGAAGACGAGAACGTCGCTGTCAAAATCGTTGGTGATTTACCAAAATTCAACTTCGCACCATTATCGCACGCAGAGTTAGCCGAGAAGCGTGGTTGGTTAGATGTTGATCGTGCTGTTAAAATTGCTGGTTCACGCTTCGTTTATGTTAAAGGTGATTTAGCGCGATTAGAGTTTGCTCTGTGGCAGTTTGGTATTGATACTCTGACCAACCAGGAAAAAATCCGCGAAATTATCGCTGACGCTGATCTAACTGATAAAGTTTCCGATCGGGCTTTTACTTTTGTTTTACCGCCAGCCGTTGCTAAAACCGCCGTGTTTGAAGCAACTGGTCGACTGAATAAACTGGAGCAAACTTATAAAGTTGAAGAAGAAGATTTGTGGCTCAACGCCAGCGCCGAACACACTTTGAGTCCGATGTTTATGGATGAAATTCTTGACGAAAAGGATTTACCGATTCGACTTCTTGGTTATACTACCGCCTTTCGACGCGAAGCTGGCACTTATGGTAAAGATACTGAGGGGATGTTTCGTTTGCATCAATTCAACAAATTAGAAATGGAAAGTTTCACTGCGGCTGAAATGAGTTATCACGAACATCTGTTTATGGTGGCTATCCAAGAATACTTAACCGCCGCGCTCGGGTTGCCGTATCGCGTGCTTGAGAAATGTACTTTCGATATTGGTCGACCGAACGCTAAGGGTGTTGACATCGAAGTTTGGTTGCCGTCGCAGGGTAAATATCGTGAAACTCATACTGCTGATTACATCACTGATTTCCAGGCGCGCGCTATGAAAACTCGTGTGCGCCGCGTTAATGGTACGTTAGAATTAGCACACACTAATGACGCTACAGCTTATTCTGAGCGACCGCTAATTGGCATCATTGAGAATTTTCAAAACCAAGATGCGACAGTTAACGTGCCGAAAGTTTTACAACCATACTTGGGTGGTAAAAAAATTATCTAAGTTTAATATCAGTCGGAGGATCAATGAGCAACAAAGGTTTGAATATCGAAATTACTGGAATCCACCTGGAGGTCGATAAAAAATCGCGCAATTATATACGAAAGAAAATGACCAAGTTGGTTGATTATATTCCGCGCAAAGCTCGTGATGTAGCTTTCGCGGCTATCCGAATTGAACAAATTAACCAGAAAAATAACAATAAATACGAATGTGAAGTGGTCTTAACTTTGCCAGATAAAAAACTAGTAGCTGGGGACGCTGCGCCCAATGTTCTCGCAGCTATTGATATCGTTGAGGCCAAATTGCGCAGTCAAATTCGTCGTTACAAAACCGAACGTACTGAAAATGTTAGACGTGGTGGAATTGTTGCACGTGCTAAAAATGTTCTATTACGACGAAAAAATCGATAGACCAGAGCGCCACCAAATCTCTCTTCGAGAGCGACCCCAACTTCTCCCAGCATGCCTAGTCTGGCGCCAAACCGCCAGACAGTTGACGACGAGGCGAAGCGAGGAGGAGACGGGCTTGCTGGGGGAATGTTGGGGGAGCGGGTTAACAACAACTTGAAATTTACCTATTTACAAAGAATTAAACCCGTGCTAGAATCGTTCTTATGATTGGTTTTAATCAACTAAATAACAGCTTGTTGCTAGGCCTTATGTTGCCAAGGCTGTGTTTTAGTTTGATTGAAGCCCGAGCGTAAACTCGCATAACACAGCCAGAAAAATAGGCTTCGATCAGGAAGTCTTTTTAAGTTTAATAAGGAGTAAAAAATGGAAAATAACAATGATTTTAAATGTGCTGGCAATGAAGTGAATTGTAATATGTGCGATGAACGAGCTTTCGGCAGATGTCCGGGTTTTAGTATTATTATGCAACGGCCCATCACGTCTAATAATAATGATGCGCCCCGCGAGATCACGACAAATACGCCAAAATCACGATTCTACAAACCAGGAAGTGGTTATAATCCTTTCAACCTAATCAGTGCGATTGGTCATTAGGAGAAGATAACGATAAACTTCATGTCTCGGCGAATATATCCTAGTATTTCCTCAAAAAATCTGCTAAAATAGCTGCATGTTAACGAAATGAGGGAACTAAGGATTTTAATTATGGCAAGAAATAAAGTGGAAACAGGGGCAGGTGCAACACCAACTTCGCGTCAGCAGCGACTTCTTGGTAAAATTTTTGGTGATCCGCAAAAGAAAATTTTGCGGCGTCTTGACAAAAAAATTAACGAGATCAACTCGTTGGGATCAAAATACGCTGAGATGAGTGACGATGAGTTAGCCAAACAGACCGAAATTCTAAAGAAAAAATATCGAAAACTAGCTAAACAAGTTGCTACTAAAGAAAAAAAGGGCGGAAAAGTTAGCAAAGCGACAGCTAAATCAGACAAGGATGATGTTACTTTAGAGCGCAAAATTATTAATAAACTGAGTGATAGCGACCGCGAAAAATATGCTCGCGTTGGAACAGCCACGATTGACGATTTCAATGCACTCGATGCTATTCGTCAGCGTCGTTCTTCTCTGAAACGTAAAAATGCCCTGGATGAAATTCTACCAGAAGCTTTCGCTGTTATTCGCGAGATGGCCTCGAGAGTTTTAAAGCAGCGCCATTTTGATGTTCAGTTGATTGGTGGTATCGTTATGCATGAGGGTAATGTGGCAGAAATGAAGACTGGTGAGGGTAAAACTTTAGTGGCGACCGCACCACTTTACCTTAACGCTTTGACCGGTAGAGGAGCGCATTTAGTAACAGTCAACGATTATTTAGCGCAGTTGCATGGTGGTTGGATGGGTTCGCTGTATCACGCGCTCGGTCTCAGCACTGGTGTGATCATCAACGATCAGTCATTTATTTACGATCCGGATTTTGAGAATACCGATCATTTCGACAAACGCATGAGTCACCTAAAGCCGTGCTCACGCAAAGAAGCTTACGCCGCTGATATCACTTACGGAACAAATAATGAGTTCGGTTTTGATTATCTGCGCGATAACATGGTTTCTGAGCCAGAACTATTACGTCAACGCGAATTGAATTTTGCTATCGTTGACGAAGTCGACTCGATTTTGATTGATGAAGCCCGCACACCGTTGATTATTTCTGCACCAGCAATGGAAAATCCTGATATGTACATCAAGTTTGCCGCCGTAGCCACTGGATTAACGCCACCGACCAAGACTAGATTGAACATTGGGTTGAAGAATCCTTTAACTGGCAAGCGCCTTGATGGCGAAGACGAGGAAAGCGATGGCGACTACGAACTGGATGAAAAACGACACAGTGTTACTTTGACTGATGCTGGTGTTGAAAAAGTGCAGAAAATGTTGGGGCTCAACAACCTGTACTCACCAGAACACGTTCGCGCTGTTTATCATATGGATCAAGCGCTGAAAGCCCAAACTTTGTTCAAGCGTGATAAAGATTACGTAGTGACGAATGATGGCGAGGTAATTATCGTTGATGAATTCACTGGACGCTTGATGCATGGTCGTCGTTATAACGAAGGTTTACACCAAGCTATCGAGGCCAAAGAACACGTTACAGTGCGTGAAGAATCGCAAACTTTAGCAACGATTTCGTTTCAAAATTACTTTCGTTTATACGACAAGCTGTCTGGCATGACTGGCACCGCTTTTACTGAAGCTGAAGAATTTCAGCAAATTTATGGTTTGGATGTCATCCAAATTCCAACCAACAAACCAATGGTTCGGCGCGACCACAATGATAAAATTTTTCGAACGGAGAAAGGTAAAATCAAAGCACTCGTTGATGATGTCGGTGAATACCATAAAGCGGGTCGTCCAGTTTTAATTGGTTCAGCATCAATCGCGAAAAATGAAATGATTTCCAAAGCTCTGGATAAGGCTGGCCTGAAACACGAAATGCTAAACGCGAAGAATAACGAACGTGAAGCTGAGATTGTCGCTCGCGCTGGACAAAAGGGTGCGATTACTTTAGCCACCAATATCGCTGGACGCGGCACGGACATTATGCTGGGTGAAGGTATCGCGGGGAAGGGCGGACTAGTAGTGATCGGTTCTGAACGACACGAAGCACGACGTATCGATAACCAGCTGCGCGGTCGTGGTGGTCGTCAGGGCGATCCAGGCGACTCGGTGTTTTACGTTTCAACTGAAGATGATTTGATGCGTATTTTTCAAGGTGAACGTATTTCCACATTAATGGATCGATTGGGTGTTGAAGAAGATAAAGCTATCGAGAACAAAGCCGTCAGTAAAACGCTCGAAGCGGCGCAAAAGCGCGTTGAAGGTTATAACTTTGATACTAGAAAAAATGTCGTTCAATATGACAATGTTATCAATCGTCATCGCAAAGTTGTATATGCCATCCGTCGAAAAATCTTGGGGGGTGATGATATTAGTCCGGAAATTTTCCGTTTGATTGATGCGCATCTTAAAAACTTTTTCGCACATCGTCTACGCAAAATTGATGATAAAGTAGCTGAGGAATTTTTAGCAGTTTTACCGATCCTACGTGATAATCTCGAAAGAATTGTACGCATTAAAAATGACAAAAAGCGTTTAGCAGAAGCACGTAGTGCAGTTTTGAAACTTTATAATCAACAGGAAAAAGAAATTGGTTCAGAATTGTTGCGTGGCGCTGAACGCGAAATTTACATGCAAGTTCTGGACGTTCTTTGGATGCAACATTTGGAAAACATGCAACATCTGCGCGAAGGTATTCACTGGCGGTCAGTCGGTCAACGCGATCCACTGGTTGAGTATCGCAGTGAATCACAAAAATTGTTCGACAGTCTCCAAGAAACTTTACAAAATGAAATTTTGAAAGTTGTTTTTCATCTCAAGAAAACTGATATCAATGAAGAAAAAGTTGAAGATGACGAATACGAAAGTGAATTAACGCGCGCAGCAGAATCGGCTGTTGAGCGCGGTGTTAACGAGGTTGGTTTACCAGAAGCTAGAAAATCCAGTGATAGTTTTAAACCAAAAAAAGTTCTGCCAAATCGCAAAAAAACAGCCGCTAAAGCGCGCAAAAAACAACGTCAAAATAAAAAGAAGGGTCGTCGTTAATTAATTAGAAATTTTGTGTGTTATGGATCAAGAGTTAGCACTTGAAATTATGCTCGATGGGCACAACGTGTTTCTGACCGGCCCAGCGGGGGCAGGAAAAACATACACTCTGAACGAATTTGTGCGACTAGCGAAAAAATCCGGTAAAAAAGTCGCGGTCACCGCCACGACTGGAATCGCAGCGACACACTTAAACGGAAACACGATTCATGCCTGGAGCGGTTTGGGTGTTTTGGATAATTTACCACGATATTTTTTCGATAAATTACCCAAAGGTCGTCGTGAACAAATCGAAAAAGCTGACATTTTGATTATCGACGAAATTTCGATGTTGCATGATTACCGATTGGATTTAATCGACACAGTTTGTCGCACTGTCCGTGGTGTCGACGAATCATTCGGTGGTTTACAAGTTGTATTTTGTGGAGATTTTTTCCAATTACCACCCGTCACACGTTCAACCGACCGACCCGAATTCGATGATGAAATCCCGCGCACTGAATTTGCTTATAACGCACTTTCTTGGCAAAACGCCGACCCAGTGATACTTTATCTCGATTCACAACATCGTCAAAACGATGATGAGTTTCTCGAAATCCTGGGTAAAATTCGTCGCGATGAAATCGTACGATCCGACGCTGAAAAAATCGCCAAACGATTTCAAGCAGAGTTAGATGACGCGCAGGAAATTACTGAGTTACATACTACCAACCGCGATGTTGATTCTATCAACGATCGCAAAATGAACGCTCTACCGGGAGATTTTTTATCGTTCGAAATGAGTCATACTGGTTCGTCTAATTACGTTGATCGTTTAAAGAAATCATGTCTAGCACCCGAGATTTTGCGACTCAAAAAAGGAGCTCTGGTTATGGCGCTCAAAAACGATCCTGAACAAGGTTTCGTTAATGGTTCAATCGGTGTTATCACGGGTTTTGGTGGTCCATTTAATAATCCAATCGTAGAGTTTCGTAACGGTCGAAAAATCACTGTTCACGAAGTTAGTTGGGAACTGCGCGATGGTGATAAAAAACGTGCTTCGATAACTCAAATCCCTTTGCGTCCAGCCTATGCTATCACTGTGCATAAGTCCCAAGGTATGACACTCGATTCTGCCAAAATTAATCTGAAAAATGTTTTTGAACCGGGTATGGGGTACGTAGCGTTATCGCGCGTACGTTCGCTGAATTCATTATCAATTTTAGGACTACATAGCAATGCTTTCAAAATCCACCCCGAAGTATTAGAACATGATCAAAAATTTCGCCAGTCGGCGGAAATTGCCAAAAATAAATATGAATATTTACGTGTTAATAAACAGAGAAGGGAAAAGTCAGCTCGTTTGTCCACTAAGAAGAAAACTTCGAATCCAAATTCCGATTTCGCCAAACGTCAAGCGTCCGATCGCGCCAAATGGCCCAACGCTTGGACAAAATGGAAACCTGATGACGACGCAACTTTGCAAACGGATTTCAAATCTGGTAAAAATATCGATCAACTCGTAAAAACCCTCGGACGTTCTCCAGTTTCCGTCGCCCTTCGTATCCAAAAATTCTTTGGTGAAAATTCCGTCGACATAGAAAAGATAAGAGCGGGGAAGTAATTTTGCTAATTCTACCGATAACTCTTCCCTGTCGCCACAACTTCCCACCCCCGTTAATGACGATGTTGGGGTCTTCATATTCTATATTCTGTCATCTCTGTTGCACCCCTGTAGATAACTACTTCGCAGTCGCTCAGAACGGCCAGTACAGCATGAGGTGCCAAAAGAGGGCCTAAAACCAAACAAAACACCAATGGCATGATCGGGTCGGGTAGGAATTTGATAAAATATATATTTCAAAATAAAAACTGCCGATACACGAAAAAATAGTCCCAACAACAATGGATAGAGAATCGTCTTTTGTACAAATACGTAATGTCGCACAATATATCTTTTACGACATATAAGAAATATCGCTAAGACAATCAAAGGTTCTTCGACGAGTGATTTCGTTTTACTAATTTTACTTATATAAGGTATTTTTAAGCAGGGCTCTTATAGGGAGTGTGGTTTTCCTGACGTATTAAATAATTAACTATTTAATATTATTTTTCGAGCCTTATTTAATTACTTAATGGACAGGTAACTTCATTGTAGCAAAAATTGCAACGATTTTGTATGAAGTTTGATTATTTGCATTTTTATTTATTTTATTATAAAAATAGTTTTCCACAGCCCCACGTTTCGGTTGGTCGGTATGATATTTGACAATTTTCTATTATATTGTTATTTCATACTTTTCTACCCTCCCCCACTCATATCACTATTGGTAATTTGACTTTTTAAAAAAATGTTATTTAATGAAATATATTCTCTATTACGTCTTCTCACCTCTGTTATAACAGGGGTGGGGAGGTTAGACGAAAGTCACAAAACAAATCTATTTCCAGTAAGCTTTCCCTGCTACCCTAACGTCCACATAAGTAGGTGTTAAGTAATTAGCATCAAGATATTTAATAACTGCTGCGATGTCCGCTGCCTGCGCAGTAGCATCACGATCAATTTGCGTTTTAAATGGATAATTGCGGTCCATCAAGTAAAGTTCAACATAGCGAATAGCGCCAGTCGGAATGATTACCCGTTCCACTATGCCACCACTATTTTTTTTCAGCTCGGCAGTCACCTGCCCCACGAAACCCAAGAATCGCGATGAAGCCACCGTGTCGCTACTGGCCGTTGCGCCGCTGTTATCGGCAATTGTTATTGTGGGTGCTGCAAAATAATTACGCGAAAAGACAACTCCCTCAGCGTCAACATAGCTGGTGGTGTCAGCCATGGACCACATAGCTATGGGTTCACGAAAGTCTAAGTGCAACTTACCTGTTAATATGCCGGCTTGTTTGATTACGACTGTTTTTACTTCAGGAGCTTGTTCGGCCACATAGTTAATCATGTTGTCATTACGTCTGGCAAATTCAAATCGTTCGAATGGATTTTTTGATAAGTATTCGTTAATAATTTCTTTATATCTGTCAGCATCAGCAGTTTTTAAAGTTGACACATTACTAGTAACATCCGAAAAAGAGCTGCTGAGCTGCGTTAAAATCAGCAGTCCTAACCCACAAACTAATATTATGATTAGCAGAACACCACCTAGTTTGCGTCGCCAGACGCGTAAATCATGTTCTTTCTGACGATCAGACTTTTCGTGTTTAGTTGCATGAAAAGTTGATAACGTGATGCCACGAGTAAAATTTGTGTTCAGTTCTGCGCGCATTTCGTCGCTGTACTGACCACGACGTTTGGGTTTTGTCATTTTATAGCCCCTAAAATCATTTCAACCATTCGTTCAAGTGCATCAGCTTTAGCAAATTTATGTAGATTTTGACTAAGTTTTTTACTATAGTTTTCGTCGTTCACTACTTTTAAGATGTTATCTTTTAGCACTGTCGCTGATTTTTCTAATTCACGCGGATCAATAACTAGAGCCGCTCCAGCCATCTCATAAATTGCCGCATTTTTTGTTTGATGATCGCCGGCCAAATGGTGATTAGGCACAATGATAACCGATGCAGCGACAGTTGCTAGTTCCGCTAAAAAAGTCGCACCAGCTCGTGTTACTACAACGTCAGCTGCACCCAGAAGTTCCGACATTCCATCAGTTACAAATGGTACTGTGTGAATATTTATCGTCAAATCATCTTCTATTGTCAACGATTCATCCGCACCACTAACAATCAGCATCTGTAGATCTGCTCTGGCGATGTCTGGCGCGATTATTAAAGCAGTTTTGTTTAAACTATGAGAACCGAGCCCGCCGCCAATGATAACAACTAATTTTTTATTAGGTGAGAAATTGAACACTTTTTTTACATCTGCTTTTTGTTTTGTATTCAAGATTTTGAAGTTTTTCCTAACTGGAATGCCGACATATTTGGTTATGTCTTTTTTATAATTAGGATAATTTTCGACTGGCAAGCCAGTTCCTATTCGGTTAGCATATCGTGCTAAAATGCGATTAGCTAGGCCCGGCACAGCGTCCGAATCGTGAATCACTAATGGAATCCGCAAAACGTGCGCTGCTATGCCGACTGGCACACAGACAAATCCACCTTTCAAAAAAACTACGTTTGGTCGCCAAATAATTAACTTGAATAAGCTTTGCAAAAAACCAAAACCAACTTTAAATATATCAACTATATTCGCAAGATGTGTTTTTATCAGGTGGTAACGAATGTGCGACCATAATGAGAGATTGGTGTAGCGTCGATATTTACCGCTGGTAATAACATTAATGGGTACATCTGCACTAAGTAGTTGTCGCGTTTGAGAAATGAATTTGCGATCGCACCACACTCGAATATCAGCGTCGGGTTTTCGTTTTCGTAATTCATCGACTATCGCTACGATTGGTGTAATGTGGCCGCCCGAACCGCCGCCCACGCACAGAACTCGCATGTTCGCCTCCTTCCTCTAGTTTCACTTTATTATGTAGTGTGTAGCGCGAAATTCCAAATACTACACCTAAACTCATCATGATGAATAACATTGAAGTGCCGCCAAAACTAACTAGTGGTAAAGTAATGCCAGTCAGTGGCAACAGGTACGTCATCGCACCAATGTTCATCACTACATGTGCTACCAGCCAGCCAAATATACCAGCTACTATTAGTCTGAGATAAGTATTTTCCAGAAAATCAACTTTGCTGATAATTCGTCTCAACAACATTGCAAAAATCAAAATGATTACGACTAATCCGATAAAGCCTAACGTTTCTCCTAAAATTGCAAAAATTGAATCGTGGATCGCTTCTGGTAACCAGCCAAAGGCCTGTACTGACTGACCGAGACCTCGTCCAGTCATACCGCCCGACCCTAGCGCAATCATTGCTTGGTTAATATGATAATCCGCCGTTTCATTGCCCTGCCCTAGAAATGTCGCGATGCGCGCCAAACGATGCGGTGCAATTAAAATAGCCATTATACCAGTTATACTAAGAGATGCTATCGATAGAAAAATCATCTTTAATTTGACACCAGCAATTATTAACTGAGTTAAGACAATTGCCACCAGCGATATACCAGTACCAAGATCTTTTTGCATGACAACAATCACAAACAGTGACATAAAGGTTATCAAACCGAGTGGTAACAACGATTCCTTAATTGAGTTTAATTTACTTTGTGCTGTTCGCACTGCCAAAAATCCAGCTACGAAAAGTACTGTGCCAAACTTTAAAAATTCAGCTGGCTGAAACGTACCAATATTACCCAAACTGTACCATCGACAAGCGCCATAAGTGCAACGTGCTAGTGAAATATTTAACCAACCCATAATTGGCAGGATAAAACAGACAAAAAACGCCAGGATGAACACTTTTACACCATGCTTTCGCCAAAAATCTAATGGGATTTTACTGGCAATAAAAAAAGCTACTAAACCTATCGTCAAAAACAAACCTTGACGCAACATGAAGTTCAGCGATTCTGCATCATTGCCGTTAGTTAATGCTGGTGTGATCGAAAACAAAACAATCAAACCAATTAACGCCAAGGCCATAATTAACACCACCAACAAGTAATCTGGTCGGTGTTTTCTACTGAGTTCTAAACTATCAGTCGTCTCAAAAAACAGTGTTCGAATTTTGGATAGATTTAACTTAGTTCGACGCGCCGAACTATTTTGATTATGGTCAGTCGTAGTCCAACGACCCATTAAACGCTACCTCCAGCTAACGCTACGATGATACCGACGATACCGACGATATTGCCGATTACCCAGAAGCGCATTGTGACTTTGGTCTCTGGCCAACCTTTGGCTTCAAAATGATGGTGGATTGGTGTTGCTGACCAAATTTTTTTACCGCCGCGCAACTTTTTGCTGATTTGTTGAATAATTACTGAACCAGTTTCCACAACAAATACTGCACCAATAATTGGCAAGATGAACAGACAGTCTGTCAGCATTGCTACCACACCCAAGCTTACGCCAAGTGCAAATGAACCAATGTCGCCCATGAAAAAACGTGCTGGATAAACATTGAACCATAAATACGACAGTAGCGCGCCAACTATTGTTAAACAAAAACCAGCTAAACCAAATTGTTCACCCAAAATAGCAATGACCGCAAACATCGAAAAAGCTGAGGCTGCTAACCCGCCAGCTAAACCATCTAGACCATCGCTGATATTGACCGCATTACCAGCCGCTACTACCGCAAAAGCAAAGAGTGGTATTATGAAAATACCCGTGTCCCATTCGCCGATAAATGGTATGTGCACTGCAGTAAAACCTAGTTTGTACCAGAAGAACCAACCAAGTCCTAATCCCAGAATTGTGATCATCGTAAACTTCACCGGCGCACGAAGGCCAGCCACTGCGCTATGTCCGCGCAAGTTCAAGATATCATCAATCAACCCAACCAGTGCCCCACCAATTAAAGCCGCTAGTGGTAACCAAGTTTGCGGTCGGCTGAGGTTAAAAAATAGCGTAGTAATGGTAATAGCCAGCACAAAAATGCACCCAGCCATAGTTGGTACGTGGTGAGCAATTTTAGCAGCGTGCAATTTACTAACTACCGTTAATTTTCGGCCGTCGAACGCTACGGTTTTTTGTTTTTTCCAAAATTTATACTTGTACGCAAAGTACGTGTAAATTGGTGTTAAGATCATGGCAATAACAAACGCTATACCGCCGAGCAAAAATATTCTGGTTGCTACTGGGATTAGTTGGCTTAATAGTTCATTCATTTTGTTACTCCTTCGTATTCTATTATGAATCGACTAATTGCATCAAAGATTGGTTGTGCCGCAGCTGACCCTGTGGTCGAACCGGCTGCCACGTGCCCATCATCTACCCGTACCATTATCGCATATTTTGGATTACCTGTCTCGTCCCCAACGAAACCCAAATATGATCCGATTGTTGGTCCACCATACTTGCCAGTTGCTGGATCAATTGTCTCAGCAGTACCCGACTTACCACCAACATAATATCCTCGGTCTATCTGTGACATTGAGACGCTCCCAGCACGGATTGCTCTTAACATTTCTTTTAAGTTTTTGGATGTTTCAGTTTTCAAAACTCCATTAGCTATGACTTTTGGTTTTTGTTCAACCAGTTTGCCATTTTTGTTAATTGTACCTAAAATTAGAGTTGGTTGATAATAAGTACCTCCGTTAATTGTTGCTGCAAAAGCCGCGACTACTTGAATCATTGTGACATTCATACCCTGCCCAAATGTCATGTTTGAATAAGTCACTCTAGCTCCATTCGGATTATCCGGTTTCATCATTAGACCAACAGCTTCGCCGGTAGATTCGATGTTCGTTTTTTCAGTAAATCGATAGTTGTCAGCAAAGTAATTATATAATCGTTGACGAGCTATTAAATTAATATCACCACCACCCATTTGTTCCAGAGCCCAAATTGCCCCAGTGTTTAGTGAGTATCTTAAGATGTTAGCGACGTCTATTGTTTCACCGTCGACTTGTCGATAGAGATTGCAAATCTTGGCATCTGCTACCATTACGCAACCAGTGTTATGAAAAGTTGAATAACGGCCGATTGAACCCGTGTCCATCGCTGCGCCGATAGTGAATGGTTTGATTACCGAACCAGGTTCATACGGCCACATAGTGATAGTATTTTGAAAAACTGCTGAATCATCCACTTTGTTATAATTGGCCGGATCATAAGAGGGTAAGTTAGCCATCGCTATAACTCTACCAGTGTCGACCTCCATAATAACGATACTACCTTTTGTCGCACTAACTCTTTTCAGACCATCCGCCAAGGAATGTTCCACGTGTGCTTGAACAGCGCGATCAATCGACAAAACATAGTTCGTGCCATTTTTCGCCGGAATTGACACATCATGTACGCCAATCGTTAATGGGATATGACGCACATCGGTTACCGACTGCAGCACACCCGGTTCACCAGCTAGTTCTTTATTTAAGAATTGCTCAAGACCATATTGTCCTTCGCCATCGACATTCACGAAACCCAGCACTTGTGCCGCTAAGCTACCTTCAGGATAAACGCGTCGCGATGTTGCTTGTAATCCTACACCCTTCAGGTTAGCATCGCGAATCTTTTCAGCCTGAGTGTGTGTGACCTGCCTGGCCAACACTACGTATTGCATAGCAGTGTCGTTTAGTTTTTCAAAATTACTTGTGATGGCTTGTCCACCAGCTACGTCCTGAATAAGATTGCGAATTTTTTCGATGTTACCATCACCAATCTGAGTTGGGTCAGCAAACACTGTGTAAACTGTTTGATTAAGCACTAGTGGTGATAATATGCCGTCTTTGTCGAGTACAAAAAATTCACCTCGCGTCGGGTTGATAGTGCGTTTACTAATTTGCATTTGGTCGGCCTGAGCTGCGTACTTGTCATACTCAATTACCTGAATATAGAAAAGTCGAACAACAAAAATAATCAGCACCAAAAACAGACCAATGGTCAGCCATTGAGCACGAGATTTTGTTGACTTTTCTTCCACGGATTACTCCACGTGATTAGTATCAACTGGAGTTGTCATGGTTGTCGCAACTGTTGAATCTTGTACGTGCATCAGCGATTGTAAACGCGCGTTCTCAAGTTTTAAATCATTCTGTTCAGCCGCTAATTGTGATTTTTCGATATTAATCTGATTCATTTCGTAACCAAAAGTTGATGTTTTGGTCAGTTGCGTCAAATACAGCAAACCCAAGAAAGCGACTAACAGTACGATCAAAACTACATTAGTGATTGGTCCGAGTCGTATCCCGCTAGTAAAAGCTGTTAGGTTTTGATTACGCCCCCACCCCCCAACCGAAACGGTTGCTAGTTGTCGCTTACGCGTTGAAACGAACTGTTGTCGATTTTGTGTCATATTTTTATTTTTCCTTTTTTACTCGCATCAAAAGAACCCTTGGTGAGCCACCACTATGGGTGGCTCACCGATTCGCGCGTTAGTTAGTTATTTGTGGCGAACCACAACTTTTCGGGCGCGCGACTTGTCGATAATCCGGATTGACATGACAAGTCCTTTCTATTTATTTATTTTTGCGGCGACACGTAGTTTTGCACTACGTGCACGCGGATTGTGAACATCATTGATGCCGGGGATGGGATGTTTAGTTATGACAGCCAGTTCGGCCTCGTACCCAGCGGTTTGTTGCTCCCGGAAGAAGTTTTTGACCAAACGATCTTCTAGGCTATGAAAAGATATTATCGCTAATCGCCCACCCGGTTTCAGCAGACGTGGCAGAAACGGCAATGTCTTTTCTAACTGTCCGAGTTCATCGTTGATCTCGATCCTGAGAGCTTGGAAAGTGCGCGTCGCGGGATGGATTTTGTTCCGCCGCGACGAAATCTTGGCGATTAAATCGGCTAGTTCGTTGGTAGTTTTGAACAAATTTTTTGTTCTACTCCGCACGATGTTATTTGCGATTTTGGACGCCACTTTTGGTGATTCTTCTCCATACTTTTGAATCAGGTCCGCCAAGTCTTTTTCTGAATAGCGATTAACGATTTCCGCAGCTGTTAAACTCTGACGACGATCCATACGCATATCGAGTGCACCGTTGTGACTAAACGAAAATCCTCGCTCCGCCATATCAAGTTGCGGCGAACTAACACCAAGATCCAACAAAATCATATCAAATTGTTCGCCCGCTGCGGCTAAATTTTTAGTCGCTCTATGAAAGTCAGAATGTATCAGTTTTGCGCCGTTACGTTCTAGATTTTTCAGTTCAGTGATCGCCAATTCGTCACGATCAACCAGCGTGGCCAAATGACCATCGCCAATGCGAGCAATAACTGCCTGAGCATGACCGCCATAACCGGCCGTCAAATCCAAGTAGCGTTCGCCCGCCTTGGGTTTTAGCAAATCTAAAACCGCGTCGAGTAGAACTGGAATATGGAGTTGTTGTGGTGTATTTTTCATATTCTTTTTACGGAGGTCACCTATGCGACAACCAGTGTTTGTTTTCTGATTGTTTGTTTTATAGTTTCAAGATGTTCACGCTGTCGCCGAAATGCGGCAGTGTAATCATATGAGAGACTTATGTGTGAGGTGGAGTTTTGGGGGAGGTTTACTGGGGAGTAAACCAAGTGCGACGATCCTTTTAGCCAGCGATCGATTTCTGGCTGATTGTCGCGTAGGTGTCCTCTGTTTTTGTTAAGGTGCTTATCTGGTTCGTTCGAGATTTCCCTCGTCGAAACCACTCAGGGAGTTACAGAACCAATGTCTCCCTGATTTTTTGCCCGTAGGCGCCAATATTTACCAACCCGCACGGCGACGACACTTCGGCCAATGTGCGCGTAATTGACTAGGTGTCGTTCTAGCGTGATTCGTCCCTGTTTGAGATCCAGCTCAGCTTCGCTTTTGCCGGTACGGAACTTGTCGTTCAGATCAGCAATTCGCTCATCCAAGATGTCGCCGGCCAATGCTGTTTCCATTTCCTCGTTCCAAATAGCTTTTGGATAGAGGTGGAGGTATTGGCCAAAACCACGCGTGATAACGATGCCGCCCTCGAACTCTGCACGCAACTCTACTGGCACGGTCAAGCGCCGTTTGTCGTCGAGTTTTCGTTCAAAGTAATCGATTTCGCTCATCGCCTTTCCAGGTTTAGGTTGATATTTTTTGGTTCAGTGGTGTTTGTTTATTTTCCACTGACCATATTATACTACCCACTACCACCCACATGCAAGCCCTTTTTTCCACTTTTTACCCACATTTTTAAGAATTTCCACAAAAACTGTGGAAAAGTCTGAATTTACAGATCAAAAACCCCTACGTATTAACACTAACTAGGCTGTTTGATCTTCCACTAATAGTTTAGGATCAATTTCATCAAAACTGGCCATTTTTTCCACACCTTCTTCTACGAACCCATCTATAAACCGCTCATTATTGTGATGAACCAAGAAACCCTGAGCTCGGACGCCAGCGTCCCTAAGACGATAAAAATCCTCGAGATACTTCGCATCGTTGTCGATCATAATCAATCTACTATACCAAATCCCCTCAAACAAAAAGTTGCTATTCTTTATGGTGATTTTATCAATAAATCGTGTGGTCTTATCCTTATCAGAGAATATTTCAACTTTCTCGGCAAAGGGCGTGCCAGTTAACTTTAGTTGTTGCAATAATTCTTGTCCACGTGTCCAAACCCGAAAATCAACGTTTGGCATCTCTGTTATTTTGTTATAAAATCGACCCGCGTCATCAAAAATTCTTTCCGAGTTAGTAAGCGCTAGTTTTTCCATTAACATATCACAGTGATCTTGCAACTTGTGAACTAAATCATAACCAGCACTCGTACCATTTAGATCTCGTTGTTGCTGGATTTCCCCTTTTATCTCATTCGCTAACTGCTCTAAACCTTGCTCTTCTAGAATTCTTAATACTTCATCTACAAATTCATCAGTTTTATATAAGGTGTCGTCCCAATCCGACAGCACTAAGGTTCTTCCCATACGTTATAATCCTATTATCATTAAATCAAGAGAAATAAATTTTCATTATTATGCGCGCCACTGCATCAGGATCGTGACGAATTAGTGTTCGTTGTTTAGCTTTGCGATCAACCTTACCGCCTGGATTCTGCCAAACTTGATCAGCCAACAGATTCGCACCCTTGGCCCGATAATGCGCTGTTTTTAGTGTTTTAATGTCAACTTGAACTGGTCGACCACCCTCAGTAGCATACAATTCTAACAGTCTATCGCTCGGTTCGTTAGTATTGTAAATCACGTAATCAATGAACGTTTGTCCCGCGATTCGTTCTAACTCACTCGCATAATCATGGACAAAAAAGTCGTCCGTTTGTCCTAATTTATTAACCAAGTTACAGACATAAACCACTTTTGCCGAAGTATTGGCCAACGCTTTGCTGACCCCCGGCGTAATTAGAATAGTGCCCAAACTTTCATATAGGCTGCCTGGTGCTAACACCACCACGTCGGCCTGTTCGATAGCGACGATAGCAGCTGGATTGACCTCTGGTATCGGTTCTAACCAAATTCTTGGCCGCGGTGCGAATTGACCGTTATCGACTGTGTCTTCACCACGCAGCACCTGTTCGCCATCATCCAGCAGTAAGGTCACTTGGTTCGTAGTAATCGGTTCGACACGACCAGTTACGTTAAGGATTTCGCTAGCCAACGCCACACCAGCACGGAAATTGCCCGTCATCCTTTCGGTGGCCGCTAAAAACAAGTTACCAAAAGAGTGCCCCGCGAAACTACCTTCTTCAAAGCGATAGTTGAACAAATCTCGTACTCGCGGCGAATGACTCAGCGCCACCAAACACTGACGAACATCACCCGGCGGTAACACGCCAAGTTCGTCGCGCAATGCGCCAGTTGAACCACCATCGTCCGCCATACTAACCAGCGCAGTCAAGTTGGTTGTGTAATTTTTTAGTCCCGACAGTACCACGAATGAACCCGTACCACCTCCGATAACCACAATCTTTGCACCGTGAATTTTTTCCATTGAGTTCTATTTTACTACAAAACGAGCGGAAAATAAACTCCCTTTGTTTTTTGAGTAAAAACTTGAAATCTTTCGCGAATCATGTTTCGGTCGAGTCCCAATCAAAACCTTCGCCGAAATGACCATACCGAGCGGTTGGTTCGTAGATTGGCCGTTTCAGATTTAGAAATTCAATAATTCCGCGCGGTGTCAGATCATAAGTATCAGTGATAATTTCGTGCTGACCGTCGACGATAATTGATTTTTCCAAAGGTTCAGCCACACCGATCGCGTAAGCCAACCGCACAAAAACTTCGTGTGCACTTCGTTCGCGTAGATAATCCACCGCGATACGACGCGCCATGTAGGCCGCGCTACGGTCAACTTTGGACGGATCTTTGCCGCTAAAACATCCACCACCCACCGCGATGCGCGGACCGTAATTATCCACCGCTAATTTGCGCCCCGTTAGGCCAGCATCAGAGTCAAAACCACCCCTACTCCAATCACCCGCCGGATTGGCGAAAATTTTGATATCCTTTGCAAGGAACGACCCTGCAAGGGGGGTTTTCAGCCATTTTTCAATTTCTTGTTTCAATTCGACCCCAGTGGCATTTTGAAAACTCGCCACAATCGAGTCGATTTGATCGTCCTTTAACGTCACTTGAGTTTTACCATCAAATGGGAATTTAGCGAAAATAAATTGATTCAGACGACGCGATAACACTACTTCCAACGGTAAAAGTTCCGGCGTTTCGTCACAAGCATAGCCAATCATGATACCCTGATCACCCGCCCCACCTGTGTCGACGCCCTGCGCGATTTCGGGACTTTGCTCGGCCAACTTAGCGATAACTTCGACGTCACCGGCGATTCTACGAGCGATTTTCTCCACGTTTACCCCTGTTGCTCGCGACGTTACTTCACCAGTGATGAAAACTTTACCGTGACCGCCCGCTACGTCGACCGCTACGCGCGCATTCTTATCTTGAGCTAAATGCGCATCCAAAATCGCGTCCGAGATTTGATCACACAACTTGTCGGGATGTTTTGGCGACACTGATTCTGCCGTCCGATATTCAAATTTAACTTCACTGGACATAAGTTTAACTAAGTATAATTGTATCAATTTTTACCACATCGCGCAAATGCAACTGTCGGGCTTTGTTGGCCCATTCGTCCGCCAGTTCGTTCAGCTTAGTACCAACGTGACCGCGTGTCCAAATCAGTTTGGCCCGCGATTTTTCATATTTTTCAAACAGCGGTTGTACGATGTCCAAGTTTTTGATCCCACCCTTCTTTTGCCAACCATTCGTCGCCCAAAGCGGTGCCCATTTAGTCAAGACATTCACCCAAAATTCGCTGTCAGTAATGATTTCGCAGCGCTCACCACTCGCGTCCTCCAGCGCCGTTAGCAGCGCTAATCCTTCCATCCGAATATTGGTCGTCATTCTTTCGCCGCCGACCAACCACGGCTGACCATCCTTGATCACCGCAAAACCGCCCGGCCCCGGATTAGGACTAGCTGAACCATCAGTAAAATAAATGTTCAACGTATCCTCCCGTGATGATGCAAGAGATGTGGATGCCCCGTAAAGCCCAATTTCAGTAAATGATGCTTGCCGCCCGATTCAGCCAAAAACACGCCGACCAAGATCAGCATCATGCCAGCTACTATTTCGATTGATAATTGTTCACCCAAAATTATTAATGGTAAGGTAATCGCCATCAATGTTTCGAGATATGATAGGCTGCCCTTGACCGCCGCGCCAGTGTATTCGTAACTTTTGATTGCTAAACTGCGCGAAACGTAAGTTACCATCAGAGCCGAGTAGATCGCTACTAACCAAACTTGCCATGGCAGACTGCTAATAGTTTCAATCATCACAGTACCTCCGCGCGTTAAAATGTAAATTGTTGCGATTAGTGGCACAGTTAGTAGAGTCATGAAACCAGTCGACACCGTGAACGGCACACCTTGTTCATTAGTACGTCTTTGATAAATAATGTTCAACGGAGTCAAAACACACACAAGAAGTAACAGTATGGTAGCTAATGGGTAAAAGTTTGACATCACTGAGCCTTGGAGTATTGTCGGCAGAATCACTATTAATATACCGCCAATCGCTGCTAAGACAATCCCCGCAGTCGCTCGTCGTGTTATGCGATCCTTAACTAACTTGGCCGACAATATCACCAGAATAATCGGTGATAATAGATTAATAATGGATGCATAACTAGCATTGCTTTGCTCTATCGCCGCCATCCATAGATATGTCGACACTGCCGTACAAACAGCATAAATCACTAAGTTTTTGAGCGCTGCTCGAAAAATTGAATTTTTAGCACGGACAAATCGATATAGTGGAACAAAGAAAACTGTCAACAAAATAGTGTACTTGACTAATATCAAAGTCAGACTGTTAGTACTAGCATCGCCGCTGAGCGCCACTCGTGTTAGCATCGGGTTCGGCGCACTAATAAATACCGCCAGAAGCCCGAGCATGAACCATTTTGATTTTTTGTTTGTTTTTTCACCCAGTTTTTTCATCAACGCTGATTATACCACGTTTTACCATTAACAGTCAAGCTTGCTCCGCGACGACAAAACTGCTATAATCGACCCCAGGTTTAATCACATGCGTGCCCGTAGCTCAGCTGCTGCGTGAAACGCAAGTTGAACAGCGTTAGCGTCAACGTGGAAAAAGTTCCGAAACGGCGTGGATTTACAATCAAAGTACGCGCCCGTAGCTCAGCTGGATAGAGCGTTGGCTTGCGGAGCCAAAGGTCGTACGTTCGAATCGTATCGGGCGTACCAGATTGAAATGAAAGCATCCCCGCTTTTGTGGGGGTGTTTTTATTTCAAACTCGATATATCGAGTTACGATTTGAACGTAGTTCGGGCGTAGCGTTCGCGTAGCGAACCATCGTATCGGGCGTACCAGATTGAAATTAAATGTTCCCCATCGGGGGACATTTAATTTTTCTGAACGAACGAGCGAGACGGCCGATAAGGCAACCGTCGTATCAAACTCACCTTACGAAAAACAAAATCTATGAAAAGTTATAAAGTTTTTTCTCAAAATCAGCCACGAAATATCGTTTACCCTTTTGAATAATTGTGTGACCTTCTTGCTCTAAAAGTTGTTTCTGCATGTCTGGAAAATTCGGGTATTTCGGATTAAGTTCACCATCCGCTTTCAGCGTTCGCCACCAAGCAGTCGGATTTTTACCATCGCGCTCTTCGTTAGCATTCGCCACGATATTCGTAAAAATACCCGCCGTCAGT
>WQTP01000039.1 GCA_009786195.1 Candidatus Saccharimonadota bacterium | reverse complement strand
GATACAATTAAAAACTAAAGAGATTGGTGAGTTGATGTATAACGTTTATAACCCTGATACTGCCGTACGCGAGCCGATCGGTGATTTTCGAAATTACGTTTCCGCGGTAGTGCAAAAAGGTCAGGGTCAAGTACCAACTGCGGACATTGGAGGTAAAGCTGATGGCTAAAAAGCAAACTTCCAGAGTCGATCTCGCCACTCAGCAACGTGCTCGTGAAGCCGCTGAGGTTGAAGCCGAGTTCCAAAAAGGTATCACCACTTTGCGTGATTTGATAGCACCAGCTTCGATTGAGTTCAAATCTGGTTATTTTATGCTCGGTACGCGTTGGTGTAGAACTCTTTATGTTTACGCTTATCCACGCAGTATCTATACTGGTTGGCTATCTTCGATTATTAATCTCGACGAAGTTATCGATATCAGTATGTTCATTTATCCAGTTGATAGTCTTATCGTTATGAATAATTTGCGCAAGAAAGTTACTCAACTCGAAGCTAGTATGTCGATTGATGCGGAAAGGGGTAAGGTTCGTGATCCAGCGCTCGAAGCAGCGTATCGGGATGCTGAAGAATTACGCGATCAGTTGCAGGCTGGTATGGAGAAATTCTATCGTTTTGGTTTGTATGTGACGTTGTACGCTAACAGTCAGGATGAATTAGAATTCGCTACCCACAAAATTGAAACTATCTTTGGTCAGCAAATGGTTTTGACTAAGGTTGCTTCGGCGCAACAGGAACAGGGTTTGAATTCGACAGTCCCGCAGTTTATTGATGATTTAAAAATTCGTCGTAATATGAACACTGGCGCGATTTCGACTTCTTTTCCATTCACTTCGGCTGATTTAACTCAGGATAATGGTATTCTTTACGGTGTTAATATGCACAATAATGGTCTGGTGATTTTCGATCGTTTTAGTCTCGAAAATGCCAATATGGTGGTATTTGCTAAATCTGGTGCTGGTAAATCTTTTACTGTTAAACTTGAAGCACTACGCACGATGATGATGGGAGCTGATATTATTATTATTGATCCAGAAAACGAATATAACAGACTCTGCGACGCGGTTGGTGGTTCATATATTCACCTCAGTTTGAATTCTGATACTCGTGTTAATCCGTTTGATCTGCCGAGAGTAATTGACAATGAGGATGGCGAATCGGCCGATGCATTAAGGGCCAATTTGGTAACTTTGCATGGATTATTGAGGTTGATGTTAGGTGCTGGACAGGTAGCCGCTAACGGTGAAATTGTCAACATCTTATCACCTTCCGAGGAAGCTGATCTCGATCAAGCTTTGATTGATACTTATGCGCGTGTTGGAATTACGTCTGATCCGTTGACCCATAATTCACCCCCACCAGTCATGGCCGATTTGTATGATACTTTAGCTCATATGGGTGGTAATGGGCCAGAGTTAGCGCAGCGTCTTCGTCAGTACACGACGGGTACTTTCGCTGGAATTTTTTCCCAACAATCTAACGTTAATATTAACAATCATATGGTGGTATTTAATATCCGCGATCTCGAGGACGAATTACGACCGGTAGCAATGTATATCGTCCTTAGTCATATTTGGAACACTGTGCGCACACAAAAGAAAAAACGCATGTTGATCGTTGATGAGGCCTGGCAACTGATGAAATGGCCGGATGCGGCGAATTTCCTCTTTTCGATCGCTAAACGTGCGCGTAAATATTATCTCGGATTAACCACGATTTCCCAGGATGTCGAAGACATGATGAACAGTCAAATGGGGCGGGCGATTGTTGCTAATGCTAGCATGCAAATTCTACTTAAACAATCTCCTTCGGCTATCGATGTTCTGGGTCAAGTTTTCAAATTAACTGAGGAAGAATTGAAACGTTTGGCTAACTTTCCGGTTGGTCAGGGTTTGTTTTTTGCTGGACAAAGTCATGTACATATCCAAATTATTGCTTCCCAAACTGAAACTGATTTAATCACCACCAATCCGCAAGAACAACGCTAATTTTTACTCAAAATATCAAACACCCATTGCACTAGGGCGAACGCTATGACTGATACAATCAAACCAACAACTGAATAAATAATAGTGTTTTTAGCCGCATCAACTTTACCTTTGTCGCCAGCCGAGGTGACATAACGAATACCGGCAAAGACAATCATGATGACTGCCAAAATACCGACAATAAATAGCATAGCGTTGATTACAGTGTGGATAATGCTGGTGATATCACCACCACTCTTTCTGACACATTTACCATCCTCCCACGTAGCACCCTCTTCGGCTATACAAGCGCTACACGCTGCCAAACTAGTGCCGGAAACGCTGTCGCAGTTGGCTGCTCTAGCTGGCAGCACCGGCATTAACGCTAATCCCAACACCGCTATCATACTTGCGACAATCGTCAATATTTTTTTCATGAATTCCTCCTTATATACGCTACCATAATAACCTACGCATACTATTTTAGCAACATTTTTTCAAAATCTTTCCGCGCCGCTATTACCATTCCCCCCACCCCCATCACTAGTCCCCAATCGACTAAATACGAAATTAACAATCGCGAATGCGGCGACTGTGATTACTAATCCAGCTACGGAGTAAATCAGTGATTGTCGAGCTTTGGTGACAGCGTTAGAATCGCCGCGCGAAGTGACAAACCGAATACCACTAACAATAATCACGATAACTGCTATAATCCCGGCGCCGAATAGCAGAACGTTAACAATGTTCTGAAAGATGCTAGTGACCCTCTCGCCTGATTGTCCCGTCAGGTCTTCACAGGTAGCGGAATTTTTTTTGGCCGGGTTGTCTGTTACTCCATCAGCGAGTTTATCACCGCACGGACAGCCGTTAGCCGTCGGATCTTTCGTACAATCAACCGCATAGGTTGGGGTCGGTGCGCACATTAGGCCAATGCTCAGGACCACCGCTAGACCAACAATTATTAGTTTTAATCGTTTCATTCAACTCTTCCTAGAACAAAATTAGTTATAGCAAAGGCAGATATCATCACCACTAGTCCAATAGCACAGTAAATGATCGTTCGCATGCCTTTTTGAGCTTTCTGCGGATCACCATCGGCGGTCAGATAACTATACCCAGCGATGATCATGATAACAACCGCAATCAGACCACCGACAAAATAAATAATGTTAAGACCGTTTCTGATTAAAACGCTCACTGGCATTTTAGGGATATCGGCACTGATCGTTGTAAACCAGGTGAGAAATTTCATATCTGACTTAGTCTCCAGACGAGAAAGCTCACCGCGACAGCCGAAATCATTGAGATTACCGTACCAATTAATGCAGTTCTGATAATATTAAGAGATTTTTTGGCGTGTTCAGGTTCGCCGCGAGCTAACATATAATGAAATCCACCCCATATGACAAAACCAACCGCGATCAGACCAGCAAAACGCAAAACAATATCAACAACGTTGAGAGCAATCATAAAAATAATTGGACCAATTTCTTCACCTTCAAAAGCATCGTTGGCCAAAACACAAGTATCTCCGCTCGCTTCGAGAGTCAGACCGCGATACCAAGTTGGAAAGTTCAGGAAAATATTTGACGCGGATTTAGCCCGGTCTTCACATTCCGGATTGCTCAGAGTCAAAGCGGCAGCCGTCGGTGCTGGTATCGCAATTATCAACTCGAAAACACCGATCGTAATTGCAAAAATGCCGATTAAAATCTTCTTCATCAATTGAAAATTCCTCCCGGTAACAACCAGTTCAATATCGCCCACATGGCAAAATACAGTACTAGTGCGATAACAGCATCGCGAATTCTTTTAACGGCTTCTTGAGTTTTACCAGTATCACCACTCGACGTCGCGTAGGTAATTCCGCCATAAATGATTCCACCAACTACCGCAATCGCCACACCCATCGACAACCAGTTAAAAATAGTCATTAGTAGATCCATAATACCGCCGTTATCGTTGCCGCCGCACCATTGAAAGAACGTCGTCGTACCACAATCAGCGAAAAACTTCGTAAACATAGTATCATCGTAACATGCTAACGGTTTTAATGCAAGAATCGCATTCGGTTCGCGCCAATATATGATTCTGCGTGTGACACTTGCGCAATATCGCGATTTCGGTTATAATGCTCAGTGCATTGAGTAAATATTACTCAGTACATTGAGTAAAGGAGCAAGTATGACAAAAGAATATGAGCGCACCCAGTTAGAAATATTGAAACACCGGATTTTAGAACCACGCAAGTTTTTGCAGGTAGTGGTTGGCCCGAGACAGGTTGGTAAGACCACAATCCTTAATCAACTGTTCAAGAAAAATTTAATTTATACTGCAAAGTATGCCGTCGATGATATTTCAACAGCGAACGGCGAATGGCTTGACGGTGTTTGGGAAAAATTACGCGTCGAGATGCGTTCCCAGGGGAAAAAAGAAGCATTATTGATTATTGATGAAATCCAGCGAATCAATGATTGGAGTTTAACTGTAAAAAAGAATTGGGATGCTGACACCAGTAGCGGCATTAACATTAAACTGATACTTTCTGGCTCTTCGCGACTATTGTTACAGAGAGGCTTGCACGATTCACTGCTCGGGCGTTATGAGTTAATACGGATTGGGCACTGGTCTTATCGAGAGATGGAAAAAGTTTTTAACTTCACGCCTGAACAGTTTGTGTGGTTTGGTGGCTACCCAGGAGCAGCAACGTTAATCGATGATGAAATGCGGTTTAAAAATTATGTCAAGGATTCTGTAGTATCGGCCAGTATTAACCAAGACATCCTAATGTTGACGCAAATTGTTAAGCCAGCATTACTGAGACAACTTTTTGAATTAGGGTGCTCATACAATTCTCAAATTTTGTCATATAACAAGCTCCTCGGGCAGCTACAAGATGCTGGTAATACCGTGACACTGGCAAAGTATTTGGAGTTGTTAGAACAAGCTGGTTTATTATCGGGACTTGAAACATTCAGTAGAAAAGTTATCAAGACAAGATCCTCTAGCCCTAAATTTCAAGTGTTCAACATGGGTCTGGTTTCGGCAGGGCAAACAGAAACTTTTTCAGATGCCTTGGCCGACAAGTTGTGGTGGGGCAGGTTGGTTGAGAGCGCAGTAGGAGCACATTTGCTTAATCTGGTGAATTGCAACACTAACGCTCAATTATTTTATTGGCGTGAGGGTGAATTAGAGGTCGACTTTGTCTTAAAATATGGCGCAAAGATTTTAGGTATCGAAGTAAAAAGTAGTGACAGCGAAATGAACATGCCGAGCGCCATGCGATTTAAAGAAAAGTTTCCTGAGTCAGAAATTTTGTTAGTGGGCGACAAGGGTGTAAAATGGCAAAAATTCCTCAGGATGGATCTGGGTGAAATTTTTCCGTCCACACCTGCATAGTTTTTGGGTAATACTTGCGCAATATCGCGATTTCGGTTATGATAATTCATATGAAACACATAGGTGGGATCACGGTGATTAGGGCGCGTCTCAAAAGATTCGGCCTGTTCCTTATGGCGGTGATTTTGGTTTGTCAGATTTTCATGAACGTATTTACATCATCGAATGCCTACGGTATACCAGGATTAGCAGAAAGTGATTCAACTGTTAAGAAATATATACTTGTCGATGCTATTCGGAATCAGTGTAAGCTTAGCGAAACGTTGAGTAATGGAAACGCTGCCGTACCTGTTAGCCAACTGATAAATGCCATCGTTATACAGATAAATGGCGGCTACGAGCTCGCGCTATTTCCTATAACTAATAATACTCTTAATGTATCAAAACTTGTTGGACCAAATGATGGGAAAATGTCTTGCCAAGAAGCACTCCTCGCTGCTTTACCGTATTTTAACAAGACTGTAAGAGATTTTATCGGAGATGCTTATAAAGCTGGTGAATCAAAAGACGTATACGATGCTTTTGCTACATGCCCCTACACCATGGGTAACTCCGGCCCACAACAATATAATATATATTTTAAAAATGGAAAATGGTATTATTTTGACAGCAGCAGTGTTTTGCGAGATTTACCATCCGGAGATAACAGCAGCAGCGGTGCTAAGTCAGCTTGTGAAACATTAATAAACAACCTAATGCTTGAGCCCAATAATGATGTGGGGGTGTCTTACGAAAAAGGATCTATCAATACTGTCAACAAGCTCGTGAACCCATCTTGGCCAAAATGGTTCACCACGGGTGAACTAAGCGCCGCGGATAGATACTATTTTTACTGGGAAACGTTGGTCAACAAGACGTGGGGATGTGGGGCTGACGTGAAATCCAAAACTGAACCTGGAATTAATGAAAGAAAAATTTCCTATGTTGATGGTATTGAGCTGGTTGGAGGGGTCGCACAGACGACTGATTGGAACAAACTAATAACAAGGATGCCGAACAGTGAAGCATTTTCGAGGTATACGAGCAGTAGCGAGATAACCTGCGAAAATGTCCTAAAAAGAGTAAGTGAACTCGCTGAGAGCTACGCCAACTGGCTACAGGGTAAAGCAGCGGTAGAGGTCTGTTCTAGTAAATATCCTCAGTCCATTTATGATGATAACTCTGAGACTGAAGTTGTAAATCCGCTATTCACCGCGTGTAAAAATGGGTTTTCGAGGAATAATGAAGAATATTACTGCTACTCGGTGGCGCTTAGCGGTTTCCAGCTTTCAAAATACGGTAGCGATCTGAAAAATGGCCTCGGGACTGGGTCTATCGTTTCTTCAAACCAACCCATAGAGGGCAAAGAGATTATTCCAGTGGCCGCTGGTGAGACCATAAATGCCTGTTTGGCCGGTCAGGCTGAAAGAGGCGGCTACGTGTTCAATCCCTACGGTGGTGAGAATACTGACCCGCCTGCCGATTGCTATTCACAGGGCGGTTCTTTTGGTTGGATTATGTGTCCAATAGTTGAAACGATGGGGTGGGTGATTAACGGATTAATGGATACCATTAATGGTCAGTTGAATTACCAGACACTCAATGATCCGGATAGTAGTATTCGGGAAGTTTGGAGCGCATTTATCCCGATTGCTAATATTGCTTTTGCTATTGTTTTTCTCATAATTATTTATTCTACGGCCGTGGGGGGTGGTATTGGGGGTGTTAAACAATAATGTTTAGCAACTATACTATCAAGAAAATTCTGCCTCGCTTGATTATTGTTGCGATTGCGGTGAACTTGTCGTTCTATATTTGTGTCATCGCAGTGGATATTAGTAATGTCCTAGGTGCAAATTTACGTGATTTTATTAGCAATATCGTACCTGCCGCTGGTGCTGAAATGAATCCTCTTGCAAAGGTGGGGGGAGGTATTCTTGGTGGTGTGTCACTTTTCGCACTGGGAGTTGGCGCAATTATATTAATCGCTATTAACTTGGGCACAGTGCTTGTGGGGATTTTACTAATTGTTGCAGTTCTGGTTCTGCGAGAAGTATTGGTGACTGTTCTAATTATTATTTCGCCGATTGCTTTTGTCTTGTATTTACTACCCAATACTGAAAAGTGGTTTAAAAAGTGGGTGACTGAATTCGCACGCGTTTTGTTCATCTATCCAGTAATCGCTTTTGTTTGGGGCGCAACCGAACTGCTGACATTTATTATGATGAAATCTCTAGGTGATCACCCGTTAATTGGATTTTTCATGATCTGTTTGGTCCAACTAGTACCCGTCGCAACTATCATTCCAATCATGAAGATGGGCGGTCAAGCACTCAGCCAATTGCAGGGTCTGGTACAAAAGGGTCTGGACAAAACGCCGATCAAGGATATCGGGGATAGTCTGGGACAGGCCGGAAAAAATATAGTGGGGACGGCGCTTGGCGACAGACTCAAGTCGTCAGCAGAAAAGTGGCAACTCAAACAAGATAAGGATGGGAATTATTTGAATCGATTCGGAAGAAAGGTTTCTGGAAGTCGTCTTAAAGCTATAAACGCCGCACAGGAAAAATTAAGAAATGCTAAGACTGAAGAAGAGCGGTCTCTAGCAGCCCAGGAGCTAAATAGAGCGACAAGAACGAGGATTGGTTCTGTCGCAAAGGGTGCAAGCGGTGCTGTTAGTTTTCTAACGGACCTTGGTAATGGCAATCTGGTAGAAGGATCAAAAAATCTGGCTGAAATTGCTAAAAGCAATACTGCGGGCACTCAAAGGATTGCGAAACAAAAGCTTGACTTGGAGAATACCGCGCAATCTCAGAGACGCAAACTAGCAGAACAAGAATACGAAATCAGCCTTAAGAGAAGGGGTGACGTTATTGAGCACGAGGCAAAGATGAAGCATGCTCAACTTGCATCAGAGTCTGGCACCGACAGTCCGGCCTGGAAAGTTTCTCGCAAAATGCTGGAGATGTTCCCTGGTAGTGGAGTCGCTGCTTCTTATGGTGCCCAAATGCAAGGTAAATTAACAGAGGAAGCAACATCACTCATAGAAGAAACTGGACAAATTTGGGCTTTAGAAGAAGATGAGAATGGCAACCCGCAAAGGGTATCGAGCGCAATTAGTCCTATGGGTGTGGCTAATGTAATAGGCGGCCAAAACCCCGAAAGCAGGATCGAATTCGTGAGTGCCGATACAGGTCAAAAGAAAACTATAGAAGGTGGCAATTTGAGTGCCGCTAATCTTAGTGATAATGACGTTAATAGTCTTTTGACAACATTCTCAAACCAGGTGTTGAAGACTAACAATTTGGATGATATAGGCATATTACAAAACGCTGTCGATAAATTCAAGAACCTTGATCTTAAAGACAATACTACTGGTCAAAGGTTACTTGAAACTTTAGGTAATAACATTATAAACCAAAAAGCTCTTATTGAGAGCCGTAATTACACACCACAGGTGGAATCAACAACACAGACAGAGACGCAAGCACCAGAAAGGGGATCAAATCCGCCAAATGATAGTAGTGATACTGACATGAATGCTGGCATGAGAGGTTAATTCAAATTAATAATTGACAAAACTGTTTAAGCTTGTTATTGTAGTAGCATGTTAAATGACAGCGGCAGTAACCATGAAGAAGCCCCGGTGGACTCTGGGGTAACACCTGAAGTTTCGCCCATTGTGGGTAGTGTTGCTGCTGGAGTCGTTATTGTTGAAGTTGATCGACATCGTGATCGTGGTCCTGACGCTTACATCTGGAACAACGAATACTGGAAAGGACGGCTCACCGAAGAGGAGCGAAATTGGAGTGTTAGGAAATGGCTTGACTGGTTTAGAGAAGATGAGAAGCATTTTGCCAATAACATGCCTCCGTGGATTCTAGGTAGCAAGGAAGCACAACAGGGCATGCAGGATATCATGAATGAACGTTTCGAGAAAGAAAACCCTCTTTATGATTATGATCCCGAATTTATATCAACCGAAGAAAAAAGAGGTGAACTATACAAAAGGGCATTTTTAAACTCTGACAGAATCGACTTTCTTAATGGTAAAGAAACCACTTATATCAATCCCCTCTTAAAAACGAGATCGGGTGAACCTACTCACAGATTGAGTCTTGAATTAATTAAATCAGGTTTTTATGATGACAATATACGCTATATCATGCGATCTATACTTGCCAATCTGATCAAAACTGGCAGTAAAACAGAGAAGTCAGTTGCTGTTTACTTCGCTAAGAACCTACTGAATGAAATAGGGTTCAACGCTTACCCGGGCCTTACTGAGGACATGGTCAATGCTGATGCGCAGTACAGCATCCTTCAAGCTGATGCTGACTACTACGCAGCTAGTGGCGATAAGCCAGATGGATATCAAGGTCGTGGCTTTGTCCGTAAAAAGGCACTAAGATACGCCGACAAAACGTCTCCAGAAATTCAGTATGTGTTATTTAGTAGGCTTAAAGATGATGGGCGAAAGGTATTTGAAGATTCCCCCATAAGTGCAAAAAGAATCAGCCAAACACTCGATAAATTTGGTAAATCTGAGGACATCGACTATGCTAGTAACTATTCGTCATTAAACAGTACGGGGAAGGGTCGAATTGATTCTATAATAGAGTTCACCAATACGCTCAAAAAGGGCAAGGCTCTAGATACAATTCAGGGATTTTCAGGCTCAGATCAGGGTATATTGGTTGACGCTTTTCGCGTATATTCATTGCTGGCAAAAGGATCTAACGAAAAGATTGAGTGGTATGATCAAAATGCGATGATGATGCTTAGACTACTGAAGGCTGGTAAAGAGAGTACAGAGAACGTGAGAAATACAATGGGAGAATTAAGAACGAAAGCTGTCTACCTAATAAAACAATTAGAATCACCTGCAGTTACTCAGCTAGTAAGCGAAGAGCTCATGACTGCGATTAGGGATTTTACTAGCCGCACTGAGTTTCTTGGCTATGGGGACAGCACCTCCGCCAACGACACTGCGACTTCAACTGAAGAGTTTGAAGCAGCTGCCTAAGCAGCTAAATGTAAGAATATCTAGAAAAATGTCAGTTGACTACAAAGCTGTTCAGTCTGATATGATATTTAATCTTTATGGTTGGAAACATTTAGTTCATAAAGGCAACATGGTGTAACCCTCCGCCACCTTCACAACACTAATTCGCGATCCGTATCTTTGGGTAATTGAGAATCAACTAAACCGCGCAGTTAAACAATCGCGCAATGTTAAGGTGGTGGGTATGGATGTTTGATTTGCATTTTTAGCAAGTATGATACACTGCTTCCATAAACACCTCGCATCAGCTCGGCGAGGTTTTATTGTTTAACGCTATTTCTGTTAAAATGTTTGTGTGTTGTTATGAAATGTGATAAAATGGTAAATATTATAGTAATAAATGGTAAAGAAAGGGTTAAATTATGGCTAATGACACAACTATGGTGATCAAAACTACTGCCGCAACCAAAACGCTGATCAAGCGCGCTGCGGACAGGTTGGGATTGTCGCTCAATTCTTTTGTGATTATGGTCGCTAAAAACGCTGCTAGCAATGATGAAATTGTCATCAAAAACACTGATGACAAGGTCGATCTGGCCGCCATCAATCGCGCCCAAAAATACAACGCCAGCCACAAAACCTCGGCAACGTGGAGTGAGCTCAAGGCACAATATGACATATAAAATTGTCCCGACAGCTAGATTTGAAAAGGATCTGCGTAAAATCGGCCGCGTAAATGCCAAGCGCGTCATCCAATGGATTGCCGATAATTTAGAGGGGACAGACGACCCGCGCTCGCACGGCAAGCAACTCAAACATACTCTGAGGCAATACTGGCGCTATCGAATTGGCGACTATCGACTACTAGTAGAGATAATCGACGACAAGCTAGTCCTTGAGCTAATAACTGTCGCGCATCGTCGCGAAGTTTATTCATAACCACCCCGTGCGTCAACTCGCATCGATTTTCCCGACCAAACGTGCTAAACTCTGGACAGTAATTAGGCTGAGCAAGACCGCGATGACGCTGAGAACGATACCAGCTATCACTACAAAATCATGTTCTGTTTGACCGACTCCAGTATTCGGCACGTCTGGGATGCCTGGAGTGTTTGGATCGGTTGGTAGTGGGGGTGCAACAACAAGCCATCCCGCATATAATATCGTATCATCTACGACAGTATCATATGTGAAATCCCAAAGTACAGTTAGCGCAGAATCTATATACCAACCATTAAAGTCATACCCACTGCGAACCGGGTCGGCCGGTTCTGACACAGTACTACCAACAGTCAAATTTTGATCAAATACAGATGAACCACCATTAGACTCAAATGTAACTATTTTGGTCGATCGCGGAGCATAAAACACGACGTTGCCTTTTTCTGTTGACACAGTCGGTGTCCATTCGATAACATCGGGAAAAGTTACTGGCGCAATCTGCGGACCGCAATCCGGAGTTGGTGTAGCGGATGCGCAAGACGTGCCGTCCGTTGAATACCAATCATAGGTAGAGTACGTTCCTCCCGGTTTAACGATAGAACGAATTGCGTCATTGTAGGTTGGTACAATCACGTCGCCTGCGTTGACAACCGGATTGGTGCTGGGCATATTATTGGTAGAAATGTTCTTTGTTACATAAGGAGCCGAAAAAGATTGCGTCAATGACGGTACGATTGCACCATTGACCGAAAAGTTGGCCGTGCGCATGCCGTAGCCCGAAAAGGTGGTGTTAAACATATAGGAAGCAGAGGTCGCGCTCGCGGTGCTGATGTGGCTAAATAGGTCGGGCGGGACGGTGGCAACAGTAGAAATCGGGAATGATCCCTGGGAAGTAAAAGTTTCGTAGAACATGCGGTTCAAGGTTGTGCCGCTACTCGTATCTATGCCGTCGAATAGCCCCGACGGAATAGTATAGGCAGTGGAATTAGTGGCAAAGTTTCTGAAAGTACCATAAAACATATAAGAAAAATTTGCACTGCTGCTGGTATCTAGGCCGTCGAACAGCCCCGATGGAATAGTGGCGACGGTGGAATTGACGGCGAAGCTCCTAAAAGTATAATGAAACATATAGCTGAGATTTGTATCGCCAGTTGTCGATACATTAGTGAATAGGTTAGCTGGGATGCCGATGCTATTCACGGTTTCAAGGAACATATAGGCAAAGCGGTGGGTCGATCCTTTGGTTTTCATTAAATCTGTAAAAGGCACATCAACGGACTGAAACATTTGCCTGTTGGCTGTAACATTAGCACCAGTGTGGTCAGTGTAGTTGCCAAACCCAAATGCGTTCATCCAACCAGCCGTGGCAGCTCCGTTAGGTCGTATGGTTATTTGGTATTGTCCTGGTGCTGCATAGTTGTGACTGATGCCAAACCCATTTGATGCGCCAGTATCAGAGCTTGTTTGGTCGGGTGTTCCGTCGCCCCAGTTTATAACCCAATTATGTGGATGATTAGCATTGTTGTTTGGCTGACCAGATAGCGGTATAGCAAAAGTTGTGCTCGTCCCAGTAGTCGCTCCATTGAGCGTCAAACGCGTGTCGATACTAAATGCAAAACATTCTGGATTACCACCACAAGTGGATATAGTAGATGGATCAGCGGCAACGAGAGCGTTGATGTGACCTGAACTGATTAAACTATACCCGATAAAAATACCTAGTGCAGATATCGTGAGCAGGATAATAAATCTGTGGCAACGCCAAAAACCACACCTACCGACTTTTAGAGTGTTGATTTGTCGTCCCCAATACCTACTCACCACGATCCCTTTCCTCACCATTTATACATATCAATTATACCGTTTATGGCGCGTTAATGCAAGTTGCTCGTCCATATCCACTACCTCGCGGACAAAATGTATGCTACAATAGATACACTAAACCGCGATCGGGGCAGTGATGCGCCGGTCGTGTTTCTGTTATATTAATTTGATTTGCATTATTTTAGCAAGTGTGATATAATCCGAACGTAGATTAAATAATGATACGAAAGGAGAAGTGTCATTATGAAAAAGAATCCTAACCAACCAGACAAAGAAAAAAAGAATTTATTAAAAAGAGGGGCAGAAGCAATGTTAGCTCTCGTCCTTGCAGCTACTATAAGTGGTGGTGCGTCTGGGTGTGGTGGTGAGGCAGCCGGCGCAACATCGGGAGGAAATACACCGGTCGCGACAGAACCAGGAGGAACAGATCCGAGTATAGGGCCAGAAGATTCGGTGGATAATCCGGGAGTGGTAAATGAGGATTCGAGTGATGAGATACCACAAGGGGACTCTTCACCAGACAATCTGCCGCCAGTAGCGAGTGGGGAATTTGATTATAACCGTATCCCTGAACCAGTTAATTACAACCCTAGCCATCCAAATGTCGAGTATGTAGGACCTCAAGCTATCGAGAGGGCGCGAGATTTATTGCAACTCGGCGATAGCGGGCATTCTGGCGCAACGGAAATACTAGAAATACAGCTATTTGGAGAAAATGAGCCGAATGGCTATGCCATTCTCTATAAACAGGCGGGAACTGATAAGAATTTTTTCGATACGCGTAGCTTCTAGGGTTATTGTTCATTAATCCCTCTTATGCTATAATATCAAAGTGATTAAGAGGATAGCCTAAATGGCGTGGGGTGGTCAGTATAGTTCAGACGATAGGGGTGATGAAGCACCAGATTATTCTAGTCCTCGCGATTATTCTGATACGCGCAGTAAAGCTCCCGCTAACCGCGAGGAGCTGTATCGTGATTTGTTAGGTGATAATTACGATAAATTCGATAACCTCCGAGGTGCTCTTGGTAAAGCTGAAAAGAGCGCTGGTGGGGAAAGTGATAAAGAAAAATCGCCCAGAGATATTGCTAAACAAGAGCGTGAAGGTAAACAGTTAGATTGGCTAACCAATATGATTGAAAAACGCGACGCTGCTATTGCTGCATCGCAGAATAAACAATCTGGTTTCTTTGCTCGCCACAAAAAGGGCATAATCGGTTGGTTAATCGGTATCGTAGTTGCTGGTGGTATGTCAATCTTCATGCTACCGGCTATCGCTGTTGCTGAGTTTGGGCAAATGGCTAATTGGCTAAAGGACACCACGCAGACAGTGCATGAGTTAGTAACTGGAGCTAGGACAATGCGAAATGTGGTACGATCGGCCACCGTAGCAGCTAGATCAGCTGTTAGTACAGCGGTGCATGATCATTTCCAAACCAGTCGCGTTGGCGCTTTTGGCCAGATGGTAGGGAAGAACTACGTTAATAAACTTGCCGACGCGGGTATTACCATCAAGTCAAGTAACGTTTTTGGCACATTCGAAAGCATTGAAATTAATTACGCGACACTCATTGGTGACGATAATTGGAAGTTGGTAAATTACGAAGAGTTGCCTGCTGGTCCAGAAAGAACTCAGGCTCAGTGGAATTTTGAGAATCAAGTCAAACCACAAATAGAGTCCACTCTCAAAAGTTACGGCCTTAATGAAATAGTGGATATTTCCCCTAGTGGTAAAATATCGACAAACGGACGACGGTTATCACATAAAGAGCTGCTGAATGCACTACGAACGTCGGGTAGGGCATCGGGTGGTAGTGTACTGGGAACAGAAATAAAGGTTAGAAAGGTCAGTAAAATGTTGGGCTCGTATTCGTGGTTTCACCCGATTGAGAAATTAAAGGGATTAGGACTTGATAAGATTGAGGACTTTATTATAACTCGTGAAATAGGACGAACAAAACAAGCAAAAAATAATATGGGGGCAGAGAAAGTCGTCGGCGACGACGGTAATTCAATAGAAACGCCTGAGGCGACAAATCAGATAGCAGAAGCAGAACTACACGCTGCCGAGGCTAAGGCTGGAAAGACCCGGCTCAAAATAACCAAGGCGTTAAAAATCGCTGGTGCTGGTGCTGCTATAGCGGGTGTTATAATGATCGGTCTTTGTTCGATACAGGCTGCGGGAGATGCCCATAAACAAAATATGCTTGGCCTAGAGCAAACTGGGACATCGATATATCAAGAGCCCCTTAGCACCTGGGGGCAGATTCAAGCATCTTTTATGGGTTTAGATGGTGATGCTATTGATTTCGATGTTCTAGGTGTACTGCGTGGTGAATTTTTATATAGCAACAATATACCAGACGATTATGAAGTTGACGACAACTTTAATATTACTAAGGTAAATTCATATCGAGAATCAAGCTGGACAGACAGCTCAAAATACCAGGAAACTATTAATGGGGTGGTTATTGCCGACAATACTCCCGATCAGGTAAAAAACATGTACAAGGAAGCTGGTGGCTGGGCGGCTGAATTACTAACGTGGTTAAACTCAGTGGGTGCAGGTGGTCTTTTTAATGGATTATCGTTTGTGTTTTGCAATGATGCTGCTCAGTTTTTGATGGACGTGGTTGGCAGCCTCGACCCTGTTGGTTTAATTACGACTGTTATATTGAAATTTAATGTTCTTGGCGCTGCTGATGCGATGGCCAGCCTCATGGCGTGGGCCTTCCAAATTGGCCAAGGGATAGCTTACGATAAATATGCTTATGATCACGGGCAGAATGCCAACACTGCATTTTATTTCGGCAAGCATAATGCGATGACTTCGTTTGCTTCATCGGGTGCGGGTGAATTATCTCCAAGCCAAGCCTACGAGAATCAATTAGCAGCCCAGGAGTGGTTAGAGCACGAGTGGACATCACGACCGTTAGCTGAGCGGTTATTTGATGCATCGGATTACCGTTCAACTATTGCTCGAGTTGTTAACAGCGCTAAAATTAACACGATGCCATCCGGCATTCAGGACTATTTTGCCAATTTTGCTAAGTTGGTTGGTGCTGTGCCAAACTTCGTTTTAGGTGGATTGTTCAATAACAGATCAACTCAGGCACTAGCAGCTGTCGCAAGCATTTCTGATATCAACGCACCAACCATAGAGATGAGCCAGGATCAAATGGCGACGATAACTGGTGATTTCAGTTACGACTGGGATGTTAATTTTTATGGCTGTGGTGTTGAAGATATAGACGATAATGGTAATTGTACGATTATACGTGTAAGTAACAATGTCAAGAAGTTGCTCGACGGAGATAGTAATAATGTTTATCGGAACTATGCCAAATACTGCCTAGGTTATGAAATTGGTAGCGAGTCAGATGGTTATATCGTTAGGGCTTTTGAGACAAATGACCCCAATGAAGCACGGCTGGTTGGTATGAAAGGTGGGCGATGGGAGGGAGAACACTGCAATGAAAGGGTTACTACCGATATTAATCGCGATAGTTATTTCCGTATTGGGTTATATGCTGGTATGGATTATCCAATTTTACAGGGTTACGCCTGGTACAGCGCTAGTGATAGCCCTGAGGACAAAGAAATCGAACAGCAGATCGCTCGGGAGCTCGAGTTCATCTCCACTGGCAGCACTAGTTCCACATCACAACAAGACGATAATTTAGGTGAGTACAGCACTCAAGGAATTAAAGCAGCTTTTGATGCTCTCGGAGGAACGTATACACGAAGTAGCAACAATTACACGTTTAGAGTTAATATCAATGGTTGCACTACTATTCCAGCCTGGTTTATAGACCTGTATACGGACCTTACATATGGCGGTGGCGATGGTAGGGATGTGGCGAAAAATCTCGTAAGTAATAATTCTGGGCTAGAGTTATCTAGTACTCCGCGAGCTTTGGCCATATTTAGCACTACTCAATACAACTCCGTTTCTTATTGCGGTAATGAAAAATGCGGTCATACCGGTCTAGTTTTATCAGTCGATGGTGATAATATAACTATACTAGAGACTGGAGCTGGGTTCGGTTTCCCGAAAAATGGCTCTTGGTCGGCTATGAATACTCTGACGGCCGATCAGTGGAAGGGTAAAATGGATTTTGTTTATATTGGGGATCACTTGAAATAATAGGATATAGATATGTTGAACAAGATTACTCAAATCATCAAACGACACCAAACCCTAGTGATTGCATTGGTGGGTTTCTTGGTGATGGTGGTTTTGGTGGTATTATCGTTGTGGCCTCGGTTATCAAGATCATCAGAAGATACTCCGCCGCCGCCAACTACTACTACCGAAGTGCAAACTATAGCTATCAATAATTACAGCAACTACGTCAAAAATTTGTCTAACACTAGGCAAGCAGATATTGAGAGTAATCTGTACTGGACTGTTAAAGGAAATTTATCATGGATACCATCTGCCACCAGCGCGATGATTCGTGAAGGTTCATATGAACAAACTACTTATGATCAAGCAAAACAAATCTATTTCACAACTTTTATTGTTGATATTTCGAATCTTCAACAATCTTATCGTATTAATGATTATTATTCGCCGTTGCCCCCCGAAATAACCGGGTTAGTTGATTACACCACGTTGGTTTTGTGTCCAGAACAAGACGAATTGATTTATGATTATTTCAAATGCACAGATAGGATGAAAACGGAGTCGGGCGGATGAAAAAGAAAAGTTTGATAATCATCGGCGCGTTTTCATTGTTCGCCATATTGATGCTATCAACAAACGTTCAGGCCAGTAGTCGAGATCAAAAGACAATTTTTAGCGCTGGAATTAGAAACTATAACGTTGGCGTTGAGTGTGGTGCGGGTGGTAGTTCAGGTAGTGACGGTAGCACTGACATTATGAGTGCGAAAAATGCCGAGTTATCCTTCTTTAACGGCAACCCGAGTGAATTATCTGCCAGATGGGGCGATGGTGATAAAGAAACGATGCAGCGGTTGCTCGATAATTATGGTGAGTTAGCGGTTCGCATGGGCAATAAATACAATGTGCCATATATAGCTGTTTTGGTCCAAATGCGCTACGAAGATCCTACCTCTATTTGTGGTGCAAATAATTTTTGGGGAAATGGTTGCCCCCCAGGAACAGGCGCGGGTGGAGCGAGCATACAGGGAAAGAATTTAGGTGAAGGTTTCGACCAATATGGTAAAACATTAACTAACGGTTATCATGACCAAGCTATTGGCATCGCCGACCCGAAAGAATATCTCGAAAAAATCGGCCCGACTTGGGTTCAGGGAAATATCAACGGCGCAGGTTACGGCTCCATTGAGGGGATGAAACAGTCAGTTGATTCTTTGACAGCCTATATTAATGAGATTGGTTGGAATGGTGGGTTTAGTGGTGGTGGCGACAGTTGTTCTGATTCTGGTAGTGGTGGACCGGGCGTGATTACCGCCCTTGATCAATACGAAGTGTTCTCTCAGTGGGATGATAGATGGGGAGGAGATACTTTTTGCGGTAATGGTGATATTCATCATTCTGGTTGCGGGATGACTGCGATGGCTATTATTATTACTAGTTTGACAGGTAAACAGGTCACGCCAAAAACTGTTAATGATGAAATGAATGCGGCTAATATTTATCATTGCACGACAGATGGTACTCTTGCTCCTTTCAAGAATATTGCAAGTTTTTATAATGTCACAGCCAGCGACAGAGTACATAGTAACAGTGAAAGTGACAGAGAAGCGATTATCGATGCTCTAAAGACAGGCAAGCGAGTCGTGGCGGGCGGCGATTATGGATATTCCCAGGTAGGACACTTTTTAGCGTTCATGGGTATAGATGCTAGCGGTAACTGGCTTATTGCTGATCCAAACGGTTCGTCTTCAAACACGAGCAAGACCACCCTTACGTCCAGTAGTAATGGTAAGGGAGCTGTGAGTCCAGATATTCTGATGAGTCGATTAATGAGTTATATTATAATAAGTCCATAGGAGAACAACAATGTTTAAAAAGGCATCCGTAGCGTTTCGTGAAAATCCCTTGTTGGCTATCGTCGTGGTGTTTGTTATTTTTGCGGTATTGATAATAGCGGCCGTATTAGTTTGGCCCAAGGGTGACAAATATCTTGGCACAGATCCAGCTTCGGGAGAGAGTGTATCTTATGGCGATACTGGTGGTGGACCAATTCTGGGACCAGAGATGTTAGGTTTCTCTAAACTGCTGGACACTGATTGGAGATTAAATGATGTTAACAATATACAGATTATTATTGAACATTTTGCTTATAATAAACTGCGCGGTGTCAAACGTATTAGTTTACAAACAAGCAGTATTGATGTGTCGGAAAATCGACTTTCTTTTAATGTGGTCGTTAATGTTGATGAATCAAAATATAAAGTTACAGTAGATAAATATGACGTTAGCATCGACGTGTCTATTTATGATTCCAGCGACCAATTGGTTTTTCAGTTTAACGATATCTGGTCTAACGGGACGCTCTCCCGCCCGGCCTACGACAGGGACGTTTCGGACGAATTTATTTTCAATGGTTTAGCCACTTTAGCGCAGTATCGAACAGATAATTGGGCTGGGGGGGTTGCCGCTACTTTGAAATTGTATGCTCGTTCAAACGGCATCAAATTGGAAAGAATTACTTTGGCTGGGAATAGAATAACTAAAGATAGCACCGGAGATATGCTGTGGACGCAAGTGCAAACATCAAACTTCAGGACAACTGGCGACCTTACTATTGAAGTTAATGTTGTCGAAAAATACGATGTGGCATATATTGAGTTATACGACAGCCGCAGCCTTGTCTTTAAGACAACTGCTGGTTGGCCAAAAAACTTCGTCATCGTCGGTGACAACTTACCCACCAACACAACCAACATCAACTCCCGTGATGTTACTTTGACCAGTGAATTTGTACCCAAACTAGATGAGAAGTTGCCGCCGCTCAAAACTGGCGACGTGGTCAATTTATATTACTCCTGTCCCACTAGTGATTTTCAAGTGGACGCCTGTTGGGTCTACAAATATGATCTCTATTATTAAATTAAATTAACACTATCCATAGTATTTTTGTCGATCTTGATGGTTGTTGCGAATAAATAATTTTCGGCGAAAGTTATGGATTTATATAGTTCATTCCGGCGATTGGCATCGAGTTCGCTGTCAATATCATCGAATAATAAGTAGACTTTTTCGTTTAAAACTTGGTTCAATATTTTGGTCATAACCGCTAAAATCGCAAAGATGATGGTACGATTTTCACCGCGCGAGGCGGTTAATTTAGCATCATGATCGTTGATTTTGAACTTGATATCATGAGTTTGCGGACCAGTTTTAGTACATGGCCAATTTTTCACAAAATCGTCCTTTAGTTGATCCAGGATTTGTTGACGGGTTTTTTGCAACGCTGTATATTTCATGGTGATTTGATCGTGTCCAGCGACGATTTTTTGATATTCATGACTGAGATGGTTATTAATTTCTTTGAGCCATTTATCGCGCGCGGTAATAATTTTTTCGGCCAAATCAGCAAATTGCAGATCCCAAACAAACAATTCGTCGAGTGAAGTGCCGTATTTTAAAAGATTGTTACGTTGACGCAAAATCCGTTCAAATTTCCTAAGATTAGTCACGTGCGATGGTTCGATTTGACCAATAAACCGATCAAAAAAATCGCGACGACGAGTCGGCGAACCGTATAATAATTGCAAATCGTTTGGTTCAAATAAAATAGTTGGTTTTTTGAATTTTGCCGGTAAACGTGTAAAAGTTTGATTATTAATATTGAATGATTTTATAGATCCCGAAACAAGTTTCGAAGAATAAGATTGGGGATCAGGATGAGGTTTGAATTTAATAATTCGTTTTTGACCGTCAAGAAATTCTAGATCAATTCGCCACCAATCGGCAATTTTTTGACCATCATCGCGCAAGATTTCTGTAAAGTTTGACCGCCAACTTTTACCCTGAAGAGCAATATAAATCGCCTCAATTAGCGATGTTTTACCACTGCCGTTTGTGCCCGTGATAATTGTCGCGCTAGATTTAAAATCTACCTTGAAATCCTGATGTTTTCGAAAATTTTGAACGCGCAAATTTTTGATCATAACAACATTTTATCACGAGTATTAGCTCTTTACCGGCATAATAATGTGTTTATAAGTATCATCGTCATCGGCGGTTAGTAAGGCTGGCGCTAACTTACCACTGAACTGAAGTTTCACATTATCGCCATCGATTTGACTTAATGCATCCAGTAAAAATTTTGAGTTCAAGGTGATTGTGCCGCTACCCTTGACCGTCGCTTCGGCTTCTGAATTATTTTCACCCAGTTCGGACGTAATGGAACGAATACTGAGAGTTGAAGTATCAGCATCGACCTTGAGAGTAATTGATCCAGCGGTTTCGCGAGCAAATAATTCGGAAATTTTGGTGATCCGAATAAATTCATCATGATTTAACGTTGCCACAACATCTGTTTTGTTGGGAATTAATTGTCGATAATCAATAAAATTACCATCAATTAATCGCGAAGTTACTACTGTGTCACCAATCACAAAACTAATTTGATCATCACTAAAATTAACAGTTATTTCTTTTATCTCATCACTAATAATCCGCACTACATCACTCAAAGTTGAAGCTGGTACTATCGCTGAAATTTCTTTATCAAGTGGTAAAACTTTTTTCTCAGCCAACCGATAACCATCCGTTGCCGCCATATATAAAACACTATTAAAAGTATGTAAATAAACACCTGTTAAAATTGGGCGAGTAGTGTCATTGCTAGCTACTAACGCTGTTCCAGCTACTGCTTTTTTAAAATCACTAATTGGAATTTTAATTGATATTTTGGTTTTCGGCTCAGGTAAAACAGGAAATTCGTCAGCTGCTACCGTATTAACCACAGAGTGATAATTACCAGCTGTGATGGTGATTTTATTATCACTAGCGTTAATTTCAATATTAGTTTTTGGTAAATTCGCAATAAATTCAGTAATTAACCTGGCTGGTGCAATTAACACCCCCTCGCGGTTAATTTTAGCTGGGATAGATCCGGTGATTGCAACTTCTAAATTAGTGGCTGATAAAATCAATTTTCCATCTTCAGCTTTGATTAAAATATTACTCAAAATTGGCAACGTAGTGCGACTACTAGCGATTCGACTAACAATATTCAAAGCTCTAGCTAGATTTTCTTGGGTTACAACCGCTTTCATTTATAATACTCCTTTATTTAAATTAGTAATCACAGTAAATGGTGTGGAAAATGGGTAAAACCACGAAATTTTATGAGGCCAAAATAACAAAAACCCATGTGAAAAAGTTTGGTAAAAATTGGTGAAGAAAACGCGACTTTTACACAAGAAACAATTTACACAAGATTTTTTTACCAAAACAAACCAAAGTTTTCCAAAAGTATTTCGCAGTTTATCAACAAGTTTTCCAAAGATTTTACGCATAAAGTCTCTCCCTTAAATCTGAGATTTGCTCACGAACGCGAGCATTTAGTTTTATCTCACGTTCAATTTTTTCAACAGAGTGAATAGCGGTAGTGTGATCTTTGCGACCGAGCTCATGAGCAATTTTAGGAAAACTCATTTTTATCTCACTACGTAGCAAGTACATCGCCATTTGACGCGGTTCGGCGATATGACGATCGCGCGCCGGACTACAAATATCAGAAGCTTTCAAGTCAAAATAACTAGCAGTTTTATCGATAATTTGTCGCGCAGTAATGTGTTTAGGACGCGAGTTCTTGATATCACCCAATAAACCCTTAGTTAGCATCAAGGTTGGTTCTTCTCGTCGCATTTCACAATAAGCCAAAATTTGATTGAGTGCACCCTCCAACTCACGAATATTAGTACGAATTTGATCGGCCAAAAACTCAGTTATTTCAGTTGGTAAACTAACCCCCAAGGCTGCAGCTTTGGCCTCCAAAATCGCACAACGTGTTTCATAATCTGGCAGTGACACGTCAATTGCCATACCCATTTGAAAACGACTACGCAAACGATCGGCCAAACTAGGGATCTCGGCGGGTGGTTTGTCAGATGATAGAATAATTTGTTTATCTGATTGATGTAGAGAATTGAAAGTATTGAAAAACTCCTCCTGAGTTGATTTTTTACCAGCGATAAACTGAATATCATCAATAATCAAAACATCAACATCACGATATTTTTTACCGAAATCACGATTCTTTTTAAATCGAACATAATCGATAAATTCATTACCAAAAGTTTCAGCCGAAGCGTATAACACACGCGTTCTCGGTTTTTTTGCCAAAATTTCATTACCAATCGCCTGAATTAAATGAGTTTTACCAAGACCTGATCCACCGTAAATAAAAATTGGATTATATTTTTCACCCGGCATTGCTGCTGCTGCCTGCGAAGCGGCGTGCGCCAAATCATTACAAGTACCAACGATGAAATTATCGAAACGATATTTTGGATTAAGACCAGTCGGACTTTTGATTGTTGGTTGCTCAACCTCTGTTTGAGCTTGGATGGTTTTTTCATCAACAGTTTCTTCTTTGGTAGCGTGCTTACCTTTTATAATATATTCAATTGTTGGGGATGAAAAACCATTTTTTCGCAGAATTTGTTTGATCTGCGCGTCAAATTTCTTCTCGAACTGATTTTTAGCGAAGAAATTATTAACTAAAACCTGTAAATTTTGACCTTGGATGGCCAATAACTCTGTTGGTTTGAACCACGTCGCGAAAGTAGCATGCGACATCGAAAGTTCAATCTCGCCGAGTATTGTTTGCCACAAAACTTCTTCCTGACTTTTCTCCACTTGGAAACCTTTCTGGCAAATATCATAACAAACTTACCAACTTTTCCACAACCCCCAATCTGGATTTTTCGAATCTCGTAATTTTTGGACATTTAGTGGTCAGTTTTTCCACAGATTTCATTTTCCCCCTGTAAAATTGTGGATAAGTCATCGATTTCAGTGGAAGAAATGTTCTTAAGACAGTCAGACTTGGCAAGAACAACTAAATTTGATACAATGTGCCACATTATGCCAAAGAGAACTTATCAACCAAAAACCCGTAAACGCGTCAAAGTACACGGTTTTCGAGCTCGCATGGCCACTAAAGCTGGTCAGGCTGTCCTAAAACGTCGACGCAACAAAGCACGCGGTAAAATCGCAGTATAAATTGAAAATTGCCACGACGATCCTTCTCCTCGTGATAGAATGGATGCATGATAATTCAACGAAATGAGAGAAGAATACATCTATGCATTTTTCCGAATGAGACAGAATTAGCTCGAAAGGAATTTTCGTGATTTCTCAGAAATATCGTTTTCACGGTCATAACAGTTTGCGTTATGTTATGTCGAATGGTCAAGTTGCGCATAGTAAATTCTTTGCGGTTCGATGGGCGGTTAACAAACATCGTCGTCATCCGCGCGTGGCAGTTGTAGTAAGTAAAAAAATCTTTAAAAGCGCAGTCAAACGCAATCGTATTCGTCGTCGCATTTATGAAATCACGCGACATTTGCTGCCCGGTTCACCCGCGATTGATATCATCATTAGTGTTTATTCAGCTGATGTTCTAGCCGCAAAACACGATGAGTTGACTATCCAACTCTTGCCACTACTACATGGGACTGGTCTGGAAACACAGGCAGTCCCAAAATAAATAGCGTTTCTTGGTAAAATCTGCTAAACTATCCTCATGAATATTTTTGATCGATTGCTGACGCAACCTATTTTTAACGTACTGGCACTAATCTACAGCTTGGTGGCGGATTTTGGTGTGGCGATTATTATCCTGACAATTTTAATTCGTTTTCTACTCTGGCCGCTGGTTAAAAAACAACTTCGCCAAACCAAACTAATGCGCTCGATTCAACCTGAATTAAAGCGCATTAAAATCCAGGCTAAAGGTAACCGCATGCTGGAAAGCCAAATGATGATGGAACTTTATCGCGAGAAAGGGATCAAACCGTTCGGCTCGATTCTTGTGTTGGTAATTCAGTTACCAGTTTTTTTCGCAATTTTTCGGGTAATTCAGATTTTCTCAACGACTTATCAGCAAGCTCAACACGTAGTACCCAGCGATTTCATTTATCCGTTTTTGGAACAAGTCGGGCGGATTCCAGAGTTACTTACTAATAACACAACACACTTATTCGGCATAATTGATTTAACCAAAACAGCTGGCTCGTATTTACCCGCATTAATTATCGCCGCACTAGCCGCCGCTTTTCAGTTTTACCAAAGCAAGCAAGTTATGCCACAAGCATCTGAAAAGAAAAAACTACGCGACATGTTTCGCGAAGCTGCTGCCGGCAAAGAAGTCGACCAAACTGAAATGGCAGCGGCTACTACTGGTAAAATGATCTATCTTTTTCCAGTAATGACTTTTATGATTGGTTTAGCGCTACCGGCCGCGGTGATGTTATATTATGCCACAACGTCACTTATCGCTATTATTCAACAACACGTTATTCTGAATCAAGATTTAGGCGAAATGGAAAAATTAGCTACCAAATCCGCGCGTGCTCAAACTACCAAACTTAATCCCAAAGATATTCACGAAGCAAAAATTATCACCCAGAAACCGTCTAAGAATAAAAGTTACAAAGTTAAAACACCAAAACCCAGTGGCGGCCAGACGATTGTGAGAAGGATCAAGGCGAAATAGGAAAAATTATAATGAATAGGGAAGAATCGATAACATTTGCCAAAAAATACGTCGAGGACGTACTATCGTTTTTTGGTATTAACGTTGATGTTTATGCGACGGCTGATGAGGATGTGATCGAACTTTCGGTGCCGAATACTTATTTATCGAACTTGTTGATTGGCAAGAATGGTGATACCTTGCGCAGTTTGCAATTTTTAGTGCGAACCACTTTAATTCAGAAAGAAGCTGAATTAACCCGAGTGAATTTGGATGTGGCCGATTACAAACGTCGTCACAATGATCGCATCGCCGACCAAGCCGAAAAGTGGGCCAAAGAAGTTTTAGACACCGGTGAAGCGATGAGTCTCAAACCCATGAACGCCGCCGAACGTCGCGTGGTCCACAAAGTTCTGGCTGATTACTCCCAACTCACCTCCGAATCCGAGGGCGAAGGCCGCGACCGGCACATTGTGCTGAAGAAAATTAGCGACATATGATACCAAGGGAGTAACCACTAGTCAACCATAATTAACGGATAATGCAAATGAGAGAGAGAGAGAGAGAGTTCTAAGGTCGCTTGGGCAATAACAGATAAATGCAATCAAAAGTGCGGGTATTGCTTTCGATATTTAGAAGACAACAACTTAACAAAAGAACAACATCTTTTAATTATTACGAAACTTGCCGAGCTTGGTGTAACAGACCTAACATTTCAAGGAGGCGAGCCGACTCTTGTCCCCCATTTGGGCGAACTAATAAAAACATCAGATAGTTATGGAATCAAAAATAAATTAACAACAAACGGCAGCCTATTAACAACGAAAAAGATTGGACAAATCAAAAATGGACTTGCTAAAATTACATTATCCATTGATTCAGTAGATGATGGAATTAACGAATTACTTGGGCGAACTGGAAATCATAAACAAAATATTCTAAATAGTATAGACCTTGTGAGGGAAAATGATATTGAAGTATCAATCAATTCAGTGATAACTAGACTCAATCTCGATAAAATTGGGGATGTGGGACACTCTTTGCAGGAAAAAGGTGTTACAAAGTGGAAATTACTTCAGTTTACTCCCGTGAGAGGGCTAGCAGTAGAAAATCAACACCTATACGAAGTGAGTTATGCGCAGTTCATGAGAATTGTGTCAGATATGCGTGCGCAATTTCCTAGAATGGAAATAATTGATAATTCGAGTGAATATTTAATAGGTGATTACAGACTTATTTCTCCAAATGGCTATCTTTATAATATGAGTAGCCCAGACGATAGAACATCACTATTAGAATTAGAATAAACTATCGCAAGAATTACAATAACTATTTATCCTTGAACACAAAACGATTATACGTCACATAATTCCAAATTAACGATGGAATAGACGCGGCGATTTTGAGCAGATTTTTGGTCCAAAAATTTTGCCAATCGATGGTGGAAAAGGTATTTTCAACTAGCCAAATCAGGCCGCTTTGGATCACCCAAATGCTAATGATGGTGAAAATGAAAAACAAAACGATTTCGCGGAGGTAATTTTTCCCACTCGAGCGAAATGTCCACTTTTTGTTCATAAAAAAACTAAACAACATAGCGATAAAACTCGAAATCATGTTAGCGACGGGTAGCGCCAGACTGAAAATTTTGCTAAGAAAATTATAAAATGCGAAATCGATCACAGTGTTGACGCCGCCGACGATAACGAAGCGAAACTCTTTACTGTTGATCAAGTTTTTCGGGATCGTCTTTTTTGCCACTGCTAGCTACCTTTGCTTTATGAATTTCCTCAATCAGATAAAGAGGGCGATTTTTGGTCTCGCTGAAAATTCGACCGACATATTCGCCAATAATACCGAGAGAAACCATCTGTACGCCGCCCAAAAACAGGATAATAATCAGCATCGTGTTATAACCACCGAGGCGCGGCAGACCCATAAACGCCTGAATCAGAACAACAACGATGTAAATAGCCGCGCTGGCGCTAATTAACAGACCAAACAGCGTAACGAGGCGCAGGGGGATAGTTGTAAACGATGTAAAACCGTCGATCGCCAGGTTGATCAGGGAGTTGCCAGGGGAAAGAACACCCAATTTCCATTTGGTTTTACCACCGCCGCGCTCGCCCTGTTCGAAAGAAAGTTCTTTTTTGCGATAACCGATCCAGCTGAACAGAGCTTTGTTTTGTCGTGCTGATTCGCGAAATTGTCTGAGCGCTAGAATGCAGCGACGAGAAAATAAGCGGAAATCGCCAGTATCGATCTGGATTGGTACACGCGACATTTTCTGCAGAGTGCGATAATACAGTTTCGAGGTCAAACTCCTGAAAAAGCTACTATGGTGGCGCGAACTGCGACGGGCGTAGACATCGTCGTAACCCTTTTCCCACCATTTAATCATCGCGGGGATCATCTCGGGCGGTTCTTGACCGTCGGCGTCCATGATTACCACCGCATCACCATCAGCGTGGTCGATACCAGCGGCTACGGCGATTTCTTTGCCGAAATTTCGGGAAAAACTGAGATAAGAAAGATGCGGATCGATTTCGGATGCATGTTGTAAAATAGACAACGTCTTGTCTTTTGAACCATCGTCGATAAATAAGAATTCAAAATTATAATCACGACTAACTTCGACCAGATTTTCTAAACGTTCCAGTAGCGACGGCAACGATTTCTCCTCGTTATAAGCCGGAATAACGATCGTAACCAACTTGTTCATACAAACATTTTAACACGCACCAGCATTTTACTCTATAGTAACGAAGTTTGAACTTACTGTAAAAAATGTTATACTGGTTGTAACGTTAAAAGGAGGAACAACGATGTTTAAGATTATTAAAACTGCAAATTATGATGAATTAAGTGATCAAGCTTTTAATATTATCAAGAATATAGTTACGACAAAACCAGACTCTGTGCTGGGTTTGGCTACTGGATCTAGTCCAGTCGGTCTGTACCAGCGCATGGTAACGGATCACCAACAAAACGGCACGTCATATCGGGCGGTTAAAACCGTTAATTTGGACGAGTATCTAGGATTACCCCAAGAGCATCCCGAGAGTTATTATTCATTTATGCAGCGTAATCTATTTTCAAAGTTAGATATCCCGACTGATAATATCCACCTGCCCGAAGACGGCGCAGATCAAACTGAACAATGTCGCCGATATGACGCGATTTTGGATGGACTGAACGTTGATCTGCAGTTGCTAGGGATTGGTTCGAACGGTCATATTGGTTTTAACGAACCAGGTACATCGTTTGGTATTAAGACTCATGTAGTCGATTTGAACGAATCAACTCTCAGGGACAATGCGCGCTTTTTCAATTCGATTGATGAAGTGCCAAAGCAGGCTATCACGATGGGCATCGCCAGCATCATGCAAGCCAAGCAAATCTTAATTATTGCCAGTGGTGAGAACAAAGCTGATGCAGTTGCGGCGATGATCAATGGCCCGCAAACCGTAGATGTGCCAGCCAGCGCTTTGCAATCACACCCCAACGTAACTGTGATCGTCGACGCTGCTGCTGCGGCGAAATTGTAATAGTTTACTATGAACACGAAACCAGATTTGTTAGTAGTAGGAACGGGGATTTTTGGTCTGACGATTGCTGAACGGGTGGCAAACGAGCTGGGTCGAAACGTGCTGGTCATCGATAAACGAGATCACATTGGTGGTAATTCCTATTCGGAATTTGATAAAGAAACGGGTATCGAATGTCACAAATATGGCGCACATCTTTTCCATACCAGCGACGAAAAGGTGTGGGAGTATGTTAATCGTTTTACCAAATTTACCAACTATGTACACAAAGTTTACACTACACATGAGAGCGAAGTTTTTTCGATGCCGATTAACCTCGGTACGATTAATCAGTTTTTTCATTCGGCCATGACGCCCGACGAGGCCAGAGCCAAAATCATCGAGCAGGCGGCCGATGCGCCGGATAAACCCAAGAATCTCAAAGAACAAGGGATTTCTTTGATTGGTAAACCACTGTTCGAAGCTTTTATCATGAATTACACGGCCAAGCAGTGGCAAACGCCGGCCGAAGAACTGTCGCCCGAAATTATCAAACGATTACCAGTGCGTTATAATTACGATAATCGCTATTTCAATAATTCACACGAAGGTTTACCGGTGGACGGTTATGAACAGTTATTCAAGAATATGATCGCGGTTGGCAATCGGGGTGCAGGATCGGTCGAAGTACGGTTGGGGATTGATTACTTTGACGATGAAGAAATTCAAAAATTAAGAGATGTGAAAATTACAACAATATTTACTGGGCCGATCGATCGTTTTTATGATTATCAATTTGGCGAATTGAAGTGGCGCAGTTTGGATCTGAAAAAGGAAATCGTTGATGTGCATGATTTCCAGGGTTGTCCAGTCATGAATTACGCCGATTTGATACCAGAATACACGCGTATTCACGAATTCAAACATTTCCATCCCGAACGGGCAAACGATCCCGACAAATGGCCAGGTTACGCTGAGGATTACGACAAAACCGTCATCGTGCGCGAATACAGCAAAACTTGGCAACGTGGCGACGAACCGTACTATCCAGTCAATACGATCAAGGACCAAGAACGTTTGGCAAAATATCAAGAACTCGCTAAAAAAGACGAAAACATCATTTTTGGTGGACGTTTGGGCGAGTATGCTTATTATGATATGGACAAGACTTTTGCTAGTGCATTAGAATTGTTCGAACGTCTGCACCCCTGATTATAATGAATAATTATCAAGAAAATGATATACTATTAGTAATGAAAAAGATACGTGAGAAATACCGCTATTCTACTATTTTGCTGCGTGAACTGGTGAGGACAGATTTCAAATTGCGCTACGAAGATTCAGCGCTCGGTATGCTATGGTCGGCGCTCAAACCACTGATGCTGTTTACGGTGATGTATGTCGTGTTTGTGCATTTTCTGAAAATGGGCAATGGTATTCCGCACTATCCGGTTTCGTTACTTCTCGGTATTGTTCTGTGGACGTTTTTTGCTGAAACGACGGGGATGGGAATGCGAGCTATTGTGGAGAATGGTGGGCTGCTCCGGAAAATAAAGATTCCGAAAAGTGTGGTGGTGGTGTCGCGAGCGATGTCAGCGTTGATCAATCTCGGTATTAATTTGCTAGTGGTGTTGGTGTTCGCGGTGCTTAGTGGTGTGCAATTTCGTTGGACGGCGTTGCTGCTCGTACCGCTGGTTGTCGAACTGTTTATTTTTGCGCTGGCGGTGGCGTTTTTGCTGGCGGCGCTCTATGTCAAGTTTCGCGACCTGGCGCATATTTGGGAAGTGATTATGCAAGCGCTGTTTTATGCCACGCCGATTATTTATCCGCTTTCCATGGTGATCAATATGAGTCCGCTGGCGGCCAAGGCGCTGCTATTCAACCCCGTAGCGCAAGTGATTCAGGATGCTCGCAGCGCTGTAACTTATGCGCCGACTGACACAATTTGGAGTTTAGTTAATAATCCACTTATCCAAATTGCACCGCTGTTAATCGCGGCCGCGATCACAACCGTGTCGATTCTTTATTTCCGCAAGGCGTCTAGGCGATTTACGGAGTTAGTGTGATGAGTAAAGAAATCGCTATTGAGGTTAAGAACTTATCCAAACATTTTCGCCTACCGACGGAAAAACCGGCCGGACTCAAACAAGCGTTTTTGAATTGGACGCGCGGAGTCAAAGGTTACAAAAAACAGCGCGTGCTGCACGACGTATCGTTCAACGTCGAAAAGGGCGACTTTTTCGGCATCGTCGGACGAAACGGTTCGGGTAAATCGACGCTACTTAAACTGATTTCAGGAATTTACGAACCAGATGGTGGTTCGGTTCGAGTCAACGGTTCTCTGGTATCATTCATTGAACTGGGCGTTGGTTTCAACTCCGAACTGACGGGGCGCGAGAATGTTTATTTAAATGGTGCACTGATGGGTTTTTCGGTAAAAGAAGTCGACGAAATGTACGATGATATTGTCGATTTCGCCGAACTGGGCGAATTCATGAATCAAAAACTAAAGAATTATTCCTCCGGCATGCAGGTCCGCCTGGCCTTCTCCTGTGCCATCCGCGCCAAATCGGATATCCTGGTCCTGGACGAAGTCCTCGCCGTCGGGGACGAGGCGTTTCAGAGGAAGTGCAACTTGTTTTTTGACGATATAAAAAAAGACAAAATGAAAACGGTCGTGTTAGTCACTCATTCGATGGATGCGGTTCGAGAATATTGCAACAAGGCGATTTTAATTGACAGCAACAAAATGATTATCAATGGTGCGCCAGAAGATATAGCAAATGAGTATAGCTTAAGAAACCTAGACCCATCATTTGCAAATACCCAAAAGGACGAGGCCTCAGACTCTATTGTTAAAGATTTTAAAATTGAACTACTCAGTCCAAAGCAAGTCAATCAAAACGAAATGATAGAAATAAAGATTAGCTATAAGGTTATGCAAGATATAGAAACGAACGCGCTAGTGAGCCTGATGGATATGGATAGAAGTGTTTCGATAATTGGCGGGAGAACAAAAACGGAATTATGTAAAAAAAATACAGAAGTTATCCATACCGGCGCGTTTGATCTGTCGCAAATTAACGACTCCACCATAAAAATTATGGGGGAGGTGTGGGATAGCGACGGTAATATCTTGTGTTATCTGCCAGACGCTTCCTCCCCTAAATTTATAGTGCGAAGAACTGATTATGGGCAAAGCAAAGCGAAATGGGCGATATTATTTGATCGGGGCAAATGGCGATGACCAAAAAAGTGGCATTGACCACATGGTGGCATTATCGCAATTATGGGACAGCCCTGCAGGTTGTAGCACTCAGCAACACATTGAAATCAGAAGGGTATAATGTTGACATTATAAATTACATCCCGCATGGCAAAAGATACCCAACAGGCGCCAAGGCAGATGATGCGACCGACTATGGGACTGCGGAGCGGATCGTCGACAAAAAACGCGATGCTAAATTTGATGATTTTATCAAAAACCAACTTTCTTTTACTCATAGTTGTGTGGACGATGATGATTTCGATAAGCTAAATTCCAAATACGACGCGTTTATTACGGGTTCTGACCAGATATGGTCGCCGATAGTTTTCGACTCGCGGTATTTTTTGGATTTCGTAGAAGATAACAGGAAGAAAATATCATATGCGCCGAGCTTTGGTGTAACTTCGATCGATAACGAGCACGTGCGAAATAATATGACTAGCTTGATTTCGCAGTTCGCACATCTTTCAGCCAGAGAGGCACATGGTGCGAAGTTGATTCATGACCTAACTCAAAAAGAAGCTAGTATTGTTCTTGATCCGACATTCTTACTGGATTATTCTGAGTGGAGAAAAGTTATAAAACAAAACAAGCGGTCGAGTGGTGATAAATATATCTTGTGTTATTTTCTTGGCGAAAACGAAAATGCGTGGAATCATGTTGATCGTATCGCGAAAGAGCAAAAATTACCGATTAAAATAGTACCTATTTTTTCTAAGGATGCAAATTACGGAGAGTTTCAACTCGGGGCTGGGCCCGAAGAGTTTTTCAACCTAATTGATGATGCTGAAATTGTTTTAACAGATTCATTCCACGGTGCAATTTTTTCCATTATTTGTTCCAAACCGTTTTATGTCTTTGATAGATTCAAAAGTGACGATAAATTATCGCAAAATTCTCGAGTGCACAATTTGCTTGAATTGGTTAATTTACGCGATAGGTTAATTGGATATGACGAACCGGTAAGAAAAAAATACACTTTTGATGTCCACCTCGGAAACGCTCACCGAGCGATTGAAGCGGGCAGAAAGAAATCCATAAAGTACTTGAATAATAGTTTGCGCATAGATAGCCCGCTGGTTTCAGTGCTCTTGCCGGCTTATAATGTTGAGAAATATATTGCAGAGTGTCTCGATAGCATCATTGCCCAAACTTATCAAAATATCGAGATTATTATTGTTGATGACGGCACACCGGATAAAGCTGGAGAAATTGCTGATGAATATGCAAAAAAAGATTCTAGGATCATGGTTATTCACAAAGAAAATGGCGGACTCTCAACCGCTCGAAACGTTGGTTTGGATAACGCCAAAGGCGAATATGTAATTTTCGTGGATAGTGATGATATTATCGCGCCAACTTTTGTAGAATATATGGTTGGATTAATTGAGAATATGAATACCAATATTGGCGCCTCGCTATATTGCTACGACGAGTATAATGATGATAAGCCAATAGAGAATGATCATTTTCAGTTGTGGCCCCCAGAAAAAGCGATAGAGGGTATATATGCATGGTTTTTCCGCGAATCTGTCTGGAACAAGATTTACAGACGAAGTCTCATTGAAGAAAATAAACTGAGGTTTCGCACAGAACTATTATCTGCTGAAGGCATGACTTTTAATATCATGACCTTCCAGCACTCAGGCCCAGTAGCGGTTGGCTTGAAAAAACTATATCTGCAGCGTTTCAACCCAGACTCCGCAACTCGCTCGACAGACATTAGGCGTTGGGAAACATGTTTCGACGCGTATGCTTATCAGAAAAAACATTCCAAAATTATGAATAACAGAATAAAACGAGCTTTCAATTGCCATGTTTGGCATAATCACGCTGCGATTGCTCGAATGATTTATAAAAAGGGCGAAGAAGAAAAGTATGCAAAATACCTGAAGAAGTATAAAAGGTCAATCAGAACGGGCATTTTTTCTGCTCTCGTGGCTGATGTTCCTCGACAAACGAAAATCCAATTCGTCAAAATGTTTATAAATCCAAAAAAAGAATTGAGTAAAATTACCGAAAAAGAAATAGAGCACGTCAAAAATAACAAATTTATTACGGTGGAAAAGTTACCATGGGAAGCTGAGAGGGCTAAGCCCAAGAAAAGAGTTGGTAGCAATCCCGAGGTGGAGCGACTCGAGGCCGAAAATGACCGCTTGGCCACCGAGCTGGCTAGTTTTTTGTCCATCAAAAGATCTGCGCGGTTGCTTGCTGGTAACATTAAACGTCGCATTAGATATGGGAGGACTAGGCAATGAGCACAAAGAAAATTCCTAGAATCATTCACTATTGTTGGTTCGGCGGCAAACCACTTTCAAAGGAAACTAAGGAGCTCATGAAAACGTGGGAAGAACAATGTCCAGATTATAAAATAATGAGATGGGATGAGAGCAATTTTAACATCAACAAATATAACTATGCAAAAGAAGCCTACGAAAAGAAAAAATGGGCGTTTATTGCGGATGTCTGTCGATTGGAAAAAATGTATAAATTTGGTGGAATTTATATGGATGTTAATACCAAAGTATTCAAAAACCTTGACAAATTTTTGAACGAAGATATGTTCATGGGATTCGAACAGGACAATCATATCGCCGGCTGTATTTTTGGAGCTAAAAAACATCACCCATTTATCAAAAAGATAATAAAGAATTTTTACAAGCGCGAGCACTTAATCGATGAGAATGGGGAAATCAATCTCAGGACAATTAATAGCAGAATGCAAGAAGAGCTCATAAAAATGGGAATGAATCCAGAAGATTCTTTTCAGAAATTAAAAGACATAACAGTGTATCCAAAGGAATATTTTTGTCCACGCTACTGGAACTCACCAAAGCAGGATAGAATTACGGACAATACGTACACGATGCATTATTTCGGTGCTTCGTGGCACGATAAAGATACGCGAGAGCGACTCGAACAGCAACGAGGGGGAATCGTTCTTTAGCCCCTACGGTGTTTTCCGGTTAATCAGCAAACTAGCAAATACTAGATGAACCTCTTTAATCACTTAACGTCAAACCAGCAGTAGACGCCAGAGCAATGGATCACACCATGCTCATAAACCTGAGACACAATCCCGTTCGAATCAAGAACTTCTGGTCCCACTGGATATCCGAGGGAACCGTTTTGATATCCC